>CAKPQY010000109.1 GCA_934179885.1 uncultured Clostridia bacterium | reverse complement strand
AGGTATATTAATACTATTTTTAGTCATGGATAGATTAACAGGAATAATAAATTTGATAGAATCAATTCAGAGCAAATTTTCGATAAACATACAGTTTATAGCCTTATTAATAAAAATTACAGGAATAGCATTTCTTTCAGAATTTGCAGTAAGTATATGCAAAGATTCAGGAGAGGCGGCAATTGCAAGCAAAATAGAGCTTGGTAGCAAAATAATAATTATATCAATGTCTATACCGATAATTTCAAATTTATTAGAAATTATACTAAAAATTTTGCCATAAATGTCCAATTGACTTAAATAGATCGGTTCCAAATGGACAAAAATATCCATTTGAGAAACGTCCCCAATTTGTAAAATAAGAAATTAAAAATTTCTTATTTTATGATGAGCGAAGCGAAAGGACAAGGAGGAAAAGAAATGTGTCCCAAAAAGAACCGTCCCTTCTGGGACATTATAATAATTATACTAATTATTGCAAAAACAACTACTTCTTATTGTGCCGATATAGATGAAAATACAATACAAAGTCAGCAAGAAAGTTTTGAAATAAATTCTTTTATTGAAAATTCGAAAAAATATACAGGAGAATTTTTTGAAGATATTGATATAAGCGAAATTTTAAATTCAGCAATAAAAGGAGAAATAGATAATTCTACCATATATAAAAAGATATTAAGCTTATTAGGTACAGAAGTGCAAACAGGATTAAAAAGTTTAGTAAGCATTTTGGCTATTATAATAATACATAGTATATTAAAGTCAATAAGTGAAAGCTTAGAAAATGATAATATATCAAAGCTCATATATTATGTTCAATATATTGCAATAGTTACAGTTATTATGAGTAATTTTTCAGACATAATAAATTTAGTAAAAGATACAACAATAAATTTAGTTGGATTTATGAATACATTAATACCAGTGCTTATTTCTCTAATGATATATACGGGAAGTGTTACTACAACAAGTGTATTAGAACCAATAATTTTATTTATGATAAATTTTATAGGAAATTTAGTTCAAGATATATTAATACCAATGATATTGATAATTATGTCAATAAGTATAATATCAAAAATATCTGATAAAGTTCAAATAGAAAAAATATCAAAATTCTTAAAGTCAAGTACTATATGGTTTTTAGGATTAATACTGACTATATTTGTAGGAGTGGTATCATTAGATGGAACTTTAGCAAGTTCGGTTGATGGGATAACAGCAAAAACAGCAAAGACTATTGTAAGTTCGGCCGTACCAGTTGTTGGAAAAATTTTAGGAGATGTTGTGGATAGTGTTTTGGGCTGTGGAGTAATTTTGAAGAATGCGGTTGGATTTTTAGGAGTAATAATTGTTGTTGGAATATGTATATTGCCAATTTTAAAATTAGCAGTTTTAACTTTTTCTTATAAACTGGTGGCAAGTGTAAGTGAAGTAATTGCTGATAGCAAAATTGTAAAATTGTTAGATGAAATAGCAGATATTTTTAAAATCTTACTTGCAATTCTTGTAACTATAGCTTTTATGGTTATTATTGGAACCACTTTGTTAGTAAAAATGTCAAATACAGGAACGATGTTTAGATGATGTGTCAAAAAAACCCGTCCCTTTTGACCTAAGGAGAAAAGATGATAAATTTTTTAAGTTCGTGGGTGAAGAATTTAAGTTTAGCTCTAATTATTGTTTCAATTTTAGAAATGATTCTTCCTAATAATAATACAAAAAAATATGTAAAAATGGTTATGGGATTATATATATTATTTAGTATAATATCACCATTTATAGAGAATAGCGATAAATTTAATTTTGATGATTTAGATTTAAGCACTTATGTAGAAGAATCACAAGCTACATCTAGTGTAAGCGAAGAATTAGACCAGACTTCTATGGATAATAGATTAAATCAAATATATAAAGAAGAACTTCAAAAGGATATTACTCAAAAAATTGAAGAAAAAGGGTATAAAGTAGAAAGCTGTAAAGTAGTAGCGCATATATCAGATGGAAATAGCAAAATAGAAAAAATAACTTTAAAAATTTATGGAAAAACAAATGAAGATAATTCAGATACTATAGAAAACAAAATTGTTACAGAAATTCAAAAAATTCAAAAGGTAGATATTGATATTTCAAAAAATGAAGAAAATGAAGAAGCAGAAGAAACATCAAGTATAACCAAAACAGATGTTAAAATAATAAAAGATTTTTTAATAAATGAATATGGGGTGAGTGAAAAATGTTTAAAGATAAGTTAAAAGCAATTATAAGTAAAGGCGAAAATCAGGGAAATAATAAAAAGAAAATTGAAAACTTGGTGTTTTTAGTAGTAATTCTAATAATCACAATTGTAATAATAAACTATATATGGAACGATAATAAAAGTTCAAACAAAACAATAACAAATTCAGCAGGAAAACAATTGGCAACCACACAAAACAGTCAAAATAATCAAAATAGTAGTAAAAGTGAAGCCAGTAATACTAATCTAGAAGAAAGATTAGAAAATATTCTAAGTAATATTAAAGGTGTAGGAGATGTAAAGGTTTTTATAAACTATTCTGAATCAAGTGAAACTGTAGCAATGTACAATGAAAATTCAAAAACAAGTGTGACAGAAGAAACAGATACAGCAGGAGGAGTAAGGAAAGTAGAAACAACAGATTCACAAAAAGAAATTGTATATCAAGAAAATGATGGAGATAAAACGCCAATTATTCAGAAAACTGTTGAGCCAAAAATAGAAGGTGCTATTATTACAGCAAAAGGAGCATCAGACATTAATATTAAGACTAGTATAATTCAAGCGGTGGAAGCGGCAACTGGACTTGCAACACACAAGATTCAAGTTTTTGAGATGTCCTTTTAGGGACACGTACGAAAGGAGTTCTATTATGAAATTATTTAAGAAAAACCAGGTTGTTATTTATGTTATTGCATTAATGTTGGTTGTAGCAGGATATTTAAATTATACGGCTACAAATGATTTTAATTCTGCTGTTCAAACAAGTAGTAGTGAAGAAGAATTAACAAAAATGGCTAATATTGGAGATGCACAATTAGTTAGTAGTAGCGTTGTTAGTGAGGAGAGTAATATAGAAAAAAGCGGTTTGACAGATGAAAGTAATATGGCAGAAAAAAACGAAATAGTTGATAATAATACAATATCAACAAGTAGCGAAGTTTCAAAAAATAATAAAGATTATTTTTCAACATCAAAGTTGGAAAGAGAATCTATGTATTCTCAAATGTTAGAAACATACGAAAATATTTTAAATAGCAGTAATTCTTTGGAAACTCAAAAACAGTCTGCAACTGAAGAAATAAAAAAAATTAATGATACTAAAAATAGTATTATGATTTGTGAGAATTTAATAAAAACTAAGGGATTTGAGGATGTAGTGATTTTTGTAAATGGTGATAGCATTAGTGTTATTGTTGAAGATGAACAATTAAGTCCTGAAGAGGTTGCTCAGATACAAAATATAATTTCTAGAGAAATAAAAGCAGAAGTTGAAAATATACATATTTCATGTAAATAAATATAAAATAATACTAAAAGTTATACAAAAATAGATAATGAATTAAGCGATATTTCCAGTAAGATTTTTTACATATTCTCTTAGACTAATTCCGAGTTTGTTAGCCATTTGCTCTTGGGTTAAATTTTTCTGGTTTCTTTTTTCTTTTATCATATGACCACCTTTTAAAGTCTTTTTACTATTTTTTATCATAATTTTGAGGAAAATATATTGACATTTAATGGCACATTATTTATAATTTTAGTATGACAAATAAAGTCATATACATATGAGAATTTTATTTTAGGGAGGAAAAAATGAAAAAAACAAAAGAACAAAAAGGAATAACACTTGTAGCACTGATAATTACAATAATTATTTTATTAATATTAGCAGGAATATCAATAGCAAATTTAACACAAACAGGATTATTTGAAAAAACACAAGAGGCAAAAGAAAGAACAATAAAGGCTCAATTAAAAGAAGAAATAGAAATGGCAATACAAGAAATACAATTAGAGGAGAT
>CAKPQY010000108.1 GCA_934179885.1 uncultured Clostridia bacterium | reverse complement strand
CACAACTATAGTCATATGTAATACCCTCCTTTTTTAGCAAGCAAGCCACATTAATCCTACACATGCAAGAGCTACACCTATTATAAATAGCCAGCCTGTAAGTGGAAGCAATAATACTAATAATATTCCTAGTCCTAGTCCTATTAGTATAACTCCTATTGTTTTTTTTAGTGCGCAAAACATATTATTACCTCCTTTTTTATATATTATATTAATTTAAATGTTTTATTGTTCCTTTTTATGTTACGCCATTTTTTAGTTATTGATTTTTATAATTTTACCGTTTATAATATATTTAGATTTTTTATAAGTGAGGATTTTTTTATATGAATAAAAAAGACGCAATAGATTTTGTTAAAATACTAAAAAAAGCTTACCCAGATGCAACTTGTAGTTTAGACTTTGAAACACCATTTCAAATGGTAGTAGCAGTAATGCTTTCTGCTCAATGCACTGACGAAAGAGTTAATAAAACAACTCCCGCACTATTCGAAAGATGTAAAACTATTCAAGATTTTGCTAATATTGATACTAAAGAATTAGAAGAAATTATTCATCCATGCGGATTTTATAAGAATAAAGCTAAAAATATAAAATTATGTGCTAAACAAGTTCTAGAAAATTTTGATGGTAAAGTTCCTGATAATATGGAAGATTTACAAAGTTTAGCTGGTGTTGGTAGAAAATCTGCTAATGTAGTTATGCTAGAGGCTTTTAATAAACCTCAAGGTATTGCTGTTGATACTCATGCTAAAAGAATTTCTAATTTAATAGGCCTTTCTAAAGAATCTGACCCTTCTAAAATTGAACAGGATTTACTTAAAATTTTTCCTAAAGAATATTTAAAAGACATTAATCATTTATTTGTTTGGCATGGTAGAAATACATGTATTGCTAGGAAACCTAAATGTGATATATGTCCTGTTAAAGAATATTGTAAACATTATAAAGAGGGATTTTAAGACATGTCCCCTTAATCCCTCTTTTCTTTCTTCTCATATTTAATTACTTCAATATTACTATTCTTACTTCTTTCTACCATTTGATTATAAATTTTATTTCTTAAATTTTCCTGTTGTTCTTTTAATGTTAAACCTTCATCTGGAAAGAACGGACCATCTATGTATGACACGATTTTTACTTTATCATTATTTTTTCCATAACTTTGATATGTATTTGTTACGCAAAATGATGGTGTTTTTAATTGTATTGGATATTTAAATGAGACTGATTTAAACGGTCTTATTTTAGTATAATATGGCCAAATATGTGCTTCTGGAAATATTGTGATGCTGTGTCCTTGTTTTATTCTTTTTTCTACTGCTTCTAAAAAATTTTTCATTCCTTTTATATTATTTGGAATTGGAATTGCTCCTAACATTTGAACAAAATTCCCTAAAAATTTCATAGAAACGTTTTCTGGATTTACTATTAAATAATTTATTTTTGGATACACACTATTACTTATTAAAAACGTATCTGCAAAAGCTTGTGTATGATTTCCATATATAAAATATCCTTGTTTTTTGTATGGTTTTAATTTTTCTTTTCCAATATATTTTACTCTAAATTTTATTTTAGCATATAAATATTTAATAGGAATACTTAGCACATTTTGTACTAAAAATGCGCAAGTATTCCATATAATATTTTTATGAATATATTTATAATTTTCATCTATTTTCCTAGGCTCTATTTTAGCTGTAGAAAATTCTTCATTTAGTTCATCTTTATAATATATTATTTTTTCATTTTTCATTTACTACTAATTCCTTTTTAGTTGTATATTCAAGTGGAACGCCATAAAAATCCTCATATATATTTTTCCAAACTTCAAAGTTTTTATTTAACATCATTTCAGTATTTTCTCTTTGTGATAAATTTTCGTCTGGATAAATTGGCTCTGCTATATTTACAGTATATTCTTGAACAGGAAAACCTTCATCATCTATTTTATCACTATCTTGCATTGTTATAAATATTGGTATAACTGGCACATTATTTCTTACTGCCATTTTAAATGCTCCATGTTTTAATGATTTTGGTTTTCTATAATTCCACCACATACTTTGTTCAGGATAAATTAATATAAAGTCTCCTTTTTGTAATAAAATATCAACTGCTTTCATAAATTCTACCATTGTTCTTTTGTTTGAACTTAATGGCAATGTGTCACAATTTCTAAATAAAAATCCATAAAATCCTGGGAAATTTGTATAATTTCCTTCTCTTATTATTTTGTATAGTCTTTTTTCTTCTATTTTTCCTGATAACCTAAATACTTTTTCAATTGTAAAGCAGTCAAATGGATTAAAATGGTTACATGTTACTATTGCACCTGTTGATACTTTACTTAAGTTTTCTATACCTTTTATTTCTTTTATAATAAGTTTATTGTTTTTTAATAAATTATCTAAAAATCTTTCTCCAACTTCATTTGCAAATACTCTTTTTATTTTACTTGTCATTTTTTTTCTTAAATAATCTATATTTTCTGGTGTTAAAACTATTGTTGGTGGATCATTTTCAGCATCAACATCAAATTTTCCTTCTTCTTCTAATTTTTCTATTTTTTTTAATACTTCTAATCTATATTGTGATTTTTCTATTACATTTTCTTCTTTATTTTTATCTTTGTTCATTATTTCTGTTAGAATTTTTTTAGCTTTCATAAAAAACTATCTCCTATTTATTCTATCATCACCTACACATGAATTTTCTTTCATAGCAAGCTCTGCTAATCCTTTTTCTGCCTCTCTATCTTGGAATTTTTGTTCTTCTGTATAACTATCTTTTACTTTTATAATTTCATCATAAAACTCTGTATTTTTTGCATATTTCCAAAAATATTCATTATATGTAACATCTTCAAAATGCCAAGGTTTGTATGCAAAATTATAATGTATTAATTTAATATCTTCTGGTTTTGTTTCATCATTAACATATGGCATTACATCCCAGTCATGACTTATGAGTTTTACTCTTCCTTTGCATAGTCTATTTAAATAATCTTGATCTTGTGCTACAGAAAACTTTACAGTTTCTAATAAATACATAAATTTTTCTTGAAATTTAAACTTTCTTAATTCATCTAAATTCATTAATAATACGCCTGCATTAAAATAATTTTGATATTTTGAAACTCCAACTACTAATTCAGCGTAATCTTGAAAAACTTTATTATATTGAATTATATCATCAGGTGCTGCTGCAACTAAATTTGTGCCCATATCTGTATTATATAATTCTGATATATCTCCTACTACTATAATATCACTATCTAAGTATAATACTTTATCATATTGTGGATATAACTCTGGTAAAAATAATCTAAAATATGTTGTATTTGTGTAATAATCACGTGTATATAATTTATTTTGAACTTTTTCTATATAATAACTTAAATCTACAAATTCTATATTTACATTTTCACTTTCATATTTTCTTATTTGTTCAACGTGTTCTTCTTGGACATTTGTATGTAAAATTTTTATTAAATATTTATAGTCTTTACTTGCATTTTCTATTAATGACTGTAGTGCAACTGCTAAAAATGGTGTATATCCATCATCTATTGCAAAAAATATTGGTATTTCTTTTAATTCTTTATTCATTCACTTTTTTCCCTTTTCTTTCTTCATATTCTTTCTTTAGTTTTACATATTCTTCTAAATCATCATCAAATGTATGACATTTTAATATATCATGTACTTGTTCTATGTTCCATTGTTTATAGTTTTCTGTATGTGGATATGGTCTCCATAATAGCCTTTTGCAAAAATGACAAATTACTGTATCTTTTCTGTTGAATTTTGATTGTTCATTATATTTTCTTGGTATCAATAATTTCTTCGTTGTTGAATGATATATTGCATCTTGATCCGCAAATATCATCTTTTTATTTTTTATTAAAGTTCTTGCTTTTTCTAGAAGTCCTGTCTCTTTAATTTTTTTCATATTTAATAATAACATTCCTGCATTTATATAATCTGGATATAATAATACTGAACCATATTTTTCTTTTACTGCTGCATATTCATAATC
>CAKPQY010000107.1 GCA_934179885.1 uncultured Clostridia bacterium | reverse complement strand
ACTCAAAATATGCCATAAAAATGGAGGAAATTTTTTAGGAAAAATCGCATTTGACTGTAATCCTTCAATTTTCAAATACTTCAAAGTTAACTGTCCTGTAATTGCAGTATCTGCCACAAATGGAAAAACAATGACAAACAACTGCATTGGGTACACTCTAAAACAAGCAGGATATAAAGTTGTAAGTAATACTGAAGGAAACAATATGGAAACAGGAATACTTTCAACTATCCTTAAAAATTGTACATTAACTGGAAAAATAAAAGCAGATTTTCTAGTATTTGAAGTTGATGAAAGCTATATACCTGTAGTATTTAAAGATTTTAGATTAGATACTTTAGTTATCTTAAACTTCTTCCGTGATCAATTAGATAGAAATGGTGAAGTTGAGTCTTTAATTTTAAGAATAAATGAATTCCTTAAAACTTACAATGGAAATTTAGTATTAAACAATGATGACCCTAATGTTGCAAGATTAGGACAAGCTAATCCATCAAATCAAAATGTTTACTATTTTAGTGTTGATAAATATTCATTTGCCACAGAAAATATAAAAGAAGCTGGTGAAGGTAAGTTCTGCCCTTTCTGTAAAACTCGTTTAGAATATGAATACTATCAATATTCTCATGTAGGAAAATTTAAATGCCCAAATTGCAATTTTGGTGATAATGAAATTTATAAATTAGCTACTAATGTAGATTTAAAAAATAGATCTTTCGATATTGAAAATATTACATATAAAATTAGAGGAAACAGTATCTATTTAGTATATAATTATACAGCAGTTGCTTCTGTATGTAGTTTATACAATATATCTACTGATGTTATTCAAAAAGCCTTTTCTTCATTTGCTTTAAATAATGGCAGATTAGAAGAAATTGAAATAAATAGTGTTCCTACAATTATAAATTTAGCCAAAAATCCAACTGGTAGTAATGTTAGTTTACGTATCTTAAATGAAGATGATGAAGAAAAAGAATTATTATTTGTTTTAAATGATAATATTGCAGATGGTTTTGATGTTTCTTGGATTTGGGATATTAATTTTAATAATTTAAATAATGTATCTAGAATTATTACATCTGGTACAAGAGCTTATGATATTGCAATTAGAATTAAAACTAGTGGCTTCCCTGCTGAGAAAATAGAACCTTATTTAAACTTAGAAGAAGCTGTTAAAGCTTTATATAAAACTAATGTTAAAAAATATGTTATTGCAAATTATACTTCTTTGCAACCTACAAGAAAAGAATTAAAAAAATTTGCAACTCAAAATAATGAAACATCTACTATGCAAAATGGAAATAATAATTTTGAAATTAAAAATGATATATCAAAAACAGACAATTTTCAACAAAATAATGACACTAATTCAGTCTATTCAAAATGTGTTAAAATTCTATATTTATATCCAGATATGTTAGAGCTTTATGGAGATTATGGAAATATTCAAGTTCTAAAATATAGAATCGAATCTCGTGGATACACAGCTATAATTGATAGATATTCAATTGGTGATGATGCTCCTAATTTCAATGATTATGATATTGTTTTTGCTGGTGGTGGAGCTGATAATGAACAAAGTATACTTGCTGAAGATTTAGTTAAATACAAAGAAAACATTAAAGAAGCTGTTCAAAATGGTGTATTTTTCTTACTTATTTGTGGTGCTTATCAATTATTTGGTAAATATTATAAAGGTGTTGAAAGAAATATTATTCCAGGTCTTGAAGTGTTTGATTATTATACTGAAGCAAATCCAGATAGAAAGAAAAGATGCATTGGAAATATTGTTATAAATGCTAGTTTAAATGGGCTTGAGACAAAAATTATTGGTTTTGAAAACCATGGTGGTCAAACATTTGATATTTCTAATTCTTTTGGTAAAGTATTATTTGGAAATGGTAACAAATTCGGAGATACTGAAGAAGGATATTTTCAAGATAATGTTATAGCTACCTACTTGCATGGTCCTCTTCTTTCTAAAAATCCTGAACTTGCTGATTATATTATAAAATATTGCTTAGATAGAAAATATAATGAAAATATTACTTTAGAACCTTTAAATGATAAATTTGAAAATTTGTGTAGAGAACAATTATTAAATAGATTTTTATCAGTAAATTAATAAGTTTATTTATTAGAAAAAGCGCTTTATAGCGCTTTTTCATTTATCTATATTTTTCCTCTTTCTGTATTTTACCAGTTTTCAAAGTCTCTGGTACATCTATAATTCTTTGATTAGAAGAACCTCTAAACTGCAATTTTAAATCCTTTTTATCTTCTTCAAATTTACCATCAACAACCACATCTATATATTTAAGTAGCTCTCTTGTAGTCTCACTATTCTTAGCCATTGTCCCCATAACATCTTTTTCAAAATCAAAACCAGTATAACACCAAATATTTTTATTCGGAAATTTTTCTTTAACCTTCTTAACTAATGGCAATAATCCTTCTTGATTTTTTGGTTCTAAAGGTTCTCCTCCTAAAAGTGAAAGGCCTTCAATGTAATCGTGGTCCATATAATCAATTACTTGTTTTTCTTCTTTTTCTGTAAAGGTATTCCCATAATTAAAATCCCATGCACATTCGTTAAAGCAACCTTTACAATGATGATTACATCCACTTACAAATACTGAAACTCTGACGCCTTCACCATTTGCCACATCTATTTTCTTTATATCTGCATAATTCATAATGTTTCATCCCTCTTTTTTATTACATATGTAATACTCTTTGTTTTATCTCTTTTGTTTTTCCTGCATTCCAGAAATTTTCACCTAAATATCCACATGTACGTCTAACAACATTCATCTTACTATGGTCTTTATTTCCACAGTTTGGGCATTCCCATTCATTATTATCATTTATAATAATTTCTCCATCAAATCCACATACTTGACAATAGTCTGATTTAGTATTAAATTCAGCATATTGAATATTATCATAAATAAATTTAACTGCTGTTTCAAGTGCTGGTATATTGTTTTGCATATTTGGTATTTCAACATATGATATTGCTCCACCTGTAGATAAATTTTGGAATTCACTTTCAAATGATAATTTATCAAATGCATCTATTTTTTCTCTAACATCAACATGATAAGAATTTGTATAATATCCTTTATCTGTTACATCTTCGATTGTTCCAAATTTCTCTTTATCTATACGTGCAAATTTATAGCATAAACTTTCTGCTGGTGTTCCATATAATGCAAATCCAATATTTGTTTCTTTCTTCCATTTATCTGCTACTTCTTTTAAGTGTTTCATTACTTTTAAAGCAAAATCATGTCCTTCTGGAACAGTATGTGATACGCCCTTCATTAATTTTGTCATTTCATATATTCCTATATATCCTAATGACATTGTTGAATATCCACCATATAATAGCTTATCTATTTTTTCACCTTTTTGTAATCTTGCAATTGCACCATATTGCCAATGTATTGGACTTGTATCAGATTTTGTTCCTAATAAAGCATAATGTCTACACATTAAAGCTTCTTTGCAAAGTTCTAGTCTTTCGTCTAATAATTTCCAGAATTTATCTTCGTCACCATCTGCGATTATTGCAACTTGTGGTAAGTTTATACTTACAACACCTTGATTAAATCTTCCCTCAAATTTATAATTGCCATTTTCATCTTTCCATGGAGACAAAAAGCTTCTACAACCCATTGGACTAAATACATTTCCTTCATAATTTTCACGCATCTTTTTTGCTGATATATAATCAGGATACATTCTTTTTGCTGAACATTTAACTGCTAATTTTGTTAAATAATCATATTTTCCACCTTTTAAACAATTGTGTTCATCTAGAACATATACTAATTTTGGAAATGCTGGTGTTACATATACACCTGCTTCATTTTTTATTCCCTCATATCTTTGTCTTAAAATTTCTTCAATTATCATTGCATTTTCTTTTATATATGGATCATCTTCTTCCAAATGTAAGAACAATGTTACAAATGGTGATTGTCCATTAGTTGTCATTAAAGTATTTATTTGATATTGAATTGTTTGAACACCTGCTTTTAATTCAGATCTTATTTTATCTTCTACTAACTCTGTAAT
>CAKPQY010000106.1 GCA_934179885.1 uncultured Clostridia bacterium | reverse complement strand
ATACGCAAATATTTATTTATCCAGGTTATAAATTTAAATTTATAGATGGATTAATTACAAATTTCCATTTACCACAATCAACATTATTAATGTTAGTATCTGCATTAGCAGGAAAAGACTATATAATGGGGGCATACGAAGAAGCGGTAAAAGAAAGATATAGATTTTTTAGCTTTGGAGATGCAATGTTCATAAAATAAGGGGGAAAATAATGAAACCAGCAGTAACATACGAATTATTACATGAATGTAAACAAACAGGAGCAAGAAGAGGAGTTATACATACACCACATGGAGACATACAAACACCAATATTTATGCCAGTTGGAACACAAGCAACAGTAAAATCAATGACTCCTGAAGAATTAAAAGAAGAAGTAAAAGCTCAAATAATATTATCAAATACATATCACTTATATTTAAGACCAGGACAAGATATAGTAAAAGAAGCGGGAGGACTTCACAAATTTATGAATTGGGATAGACCAATTTTAACAGATAGTGGAGGATTTCAAGTTTTCAGTTTAGGAGATCTAAGAACTATATCTGAAGAAGGTGTTGAATTTAAATCACATTTAGATGGAAGTAGGCATTTCTTCACACCAGAGTCTGTAATGAAAACAGAAGAAGATTTAGGGGCTGATATCATAATGGCATTTGATGAATGTTGTCCATATCCATCAACATATGAATATACAAAAAAATCTATGGAAAGAACAACAAGATGGGCAAAAAGATGTAAAGAGGCTCATATAACAACAGATAAACAAGCTTTATTTGGAATTATTCAAGGTGGATTTTACAAAGATTTAAGAGACAAAAGCTTAGAAGATTTAGTTGAATTAGATTTACCGGGATATGCAATAGGTGGAATAAGCGTTGGAGAACCTAAAGAAGAATTTTTAGACATATTATATCATACAGCACCTAAAATGCCAAAAGATAAACCAAGATATTTAATGGGAGTTGGAACACCAGATTATTTAATAGAAGCAGCAATAGCTGGAATTGATATGTGTGACTGTGTGTTACCAACAAGAATTGCAAGAAATGGAACAGCGTTAACATCAAATGGAAAAGTTGTTGTAAGAAATGCAACATATGAAAGAGACTGGGGACCTCTAGACCCAGAGTGCGATTGCTATACTTGTAAAAACTACACAAGAGCATATATAAGGCACTTAGTAAAAACAAATGAAATATTAGGAGTAAGATTATTATCAATTCATAACCTAAGATTCTTGACTAAATTAATGGAAAGAGTTAGAATAGAAATTGAACATGATAATTTACTAACATTTAAAAACGAATTTTATAAGAAATATGGGTATACAAATAACATATAAGATACCTTTGGAGGGGAATACAAATGAATTTAATTGATGAAAGTTTAGAAACAAAAAAGCCAGACAATTCTAAAAAAGTTGCTAAAATAATACTTATAATAATAGCAATTTTAATAATTTTTATTATAGGAACATTTATAGCAATAGTCTATATACAAGATAGTGAACTAAAACTTTATATAAATGGAAATACAAACGAGAAAGTAAAAGAAATGATGGTTGTTGAAAGTGATGGAACAATATATTTTCCAATAAAAGATATAGCATCATATTTAGGATATGAAAGTTATAATGGTGAATATACAAATAAATCAGAAAATGCAAGCAAATGTTACATACAAAGTGAAGAAGAAATTGCAAATTTTGCCTTAAACTCAAATAAAATATACAAATTAAAAATATCAGATAGTACAGCAAATTATGAATATTATTATGCATCTAAACCAGTAAAAGCTATTAATGGAAAATTATATGCAACAACAGATGCACTTGAAAATGCTTTCAATATGTCATTTACATATGATACAAATAAACATAGAATATATATATATACAATGCCATATTTAATAAATGCATATACATCTAGAGTTTTAGATTATGGATATGATGCAATAAGTGATAACTTTACAAATAAAAAATCAGTACTTGACAATATGTTAGTTGTAACTAAGAATCAAAGCAAAATCTATGCTGTAATTGATGTGCAAGGAAATATTATTATAGAGCCTAAATATGACTATATTGAATATTTTCCATATTCAGGAGACTTTTTAGTAAAAAGTAATAATAAAGTAGGGATTATATCAGCAAAGAAAGAAACAAAAGTACAACTATTATATGACAGTCTAGAATTAATAGATAGTGATTTAGGATTATACTTGGCAAAAAAAGACAATAAGTATGGAGTAATAGATTCAAAAGGAAATATAAAAATTTATATTGAATATGATCAAATAGGAATTGATAATACAAAATTTTCACAAAATGATATAAAAAATAAATATTTATTAGATAATGGAATGATACCTGCTAGAAAAGGTGATAAGTGGGGAGCATTTGATAAAAATGGAAATCAAATTCTTGCATTAGAATATGATAGTTTGGGTTACGTTGCTTCAAGTAACAAAGATGCAATTAACTTACTATTAATACCAAATTATAATTTATTAGTTATTTGTCAAAATAAAAAATATGGACTAGTAAATTCATCAGGAGAAATTGTAGTTAGAACAATGATTGATGATGTATATATGACAATAACATCAGGAAAAACATATTATTATATGAATGTTAATAATAAAACTATAAACATAGAAGAATGGCTAGATGGTTTAAATGTAAATGTAAACAATAATAACACAATTAAAAATACAACAACAGAAAGTAATCAAATAACATAGAATATTTTTAATACTGTATGAATATAAATATATATAGTAAACTAAAGAAACAAGGAGATATATATGTTTAATGTAACAGTATTAAAAATGAAGGATATAATAAAATATCTTGTAGGGATTATGATAACAATATCTTTTGTTATATATACCACAAGATATTTTTCATCTAATAAGGATAAAATAAATCAAGAAGAAAACAAAAAACAAGCTAAAATAGAAATATTCCAATTTGGAAGTTTAACAAGTTGTTTGGACAAGACAATTCCAACAATGTCAAGTATGAATGAAGAATACAATAAAATAGAACAAGAAAATGAAAAACTAGAATCAACAAATTATTTAGAAGAAATTTTAAAAACAGAAATAAGTAGCATAAAAGGAATTGAAAAACTAGAAGAAAAAAGTAATTTAGAAAATACAAATGAAGAACTAGAAAAAAATGAACAACAAAATAAATCCGAAACAGAAGAAAAAATAACCGTAGCAAGCGTAGAAAAAGTAAGCACAGAAGTAGTTACACAAAATCCAATAACAGAAAGCTACAACGTAGAATATGGAAAAGTTAAAATAAAAAATCAAACAACATATGAATTAACTCAAGATATGCTAAAACCAGACATAACAATAGATAATAAAAATATATTAATATTCCATACACATAGCTGCGAAAGTTATACTTCAAGCGAACAATATCCATACACTCAAACAGGAAATTACAGAACAACAGATTTAAACTACACAGTAACAAGAGTAGGAACAGAACTAGAAAATTATTTAAAAAAATACAATTTAAATGTAATACATAATACATCATATCATGATTATCCTGCTTATAATGGTTCTTACACACGCTCATTAGAAACAGTAGAAAATATATTACAAACAACATCATCAGACATAATAATAGATTTACATAGAGATGCGATAGGTTCAAGACCAGACTATGCACCAACAGTAAAAATAGGGGAAGACTATTGTGCACAGATTATGTTTGTAATTGGAACAAATGAAGGTGGACTATGGCATCCAAATTGGAATCAAAATTTAAAATTTGCCATAAAAATTCAGGAAAAGGCAGAAGAAATGTATCCGGGGTTGTTTAAGCCTATAATGCTTACTAAATCTAGATATAATCAGCATACTGGGAAATATGCTAATATAATGGAGGTTGGGGCTACTGGAAATACTCTTGAACAGTGTTTGAATAGTATGAAATATCTTTCTGCTGTAATGAATGAAGTTTTGAAATGATTTATCCACTCAGGCTCAAAATTAATATAGTTCTATTTTTCTAATTTTCTCGGTTCAATACGAGCTCTAAAAAAATCTAAAATTGCGTGTT
>CAKPQY010000105.1 GCA_934179885.1 uncultured Clostridia bacterium | reverse complement strand
GTTCCAGATTCTCCAAATGCATATAAATTTGAAGCATTTTTATTTGATGCTTTTGGCGAAGTTGATGATATGGCAATTTTAAGAGTAAAAAGAGAAGAAGAGTTTGCTCCTGTTAAAAATGCTGATGATGCTGGGGTTGATTGCCCAAGTACTGCTAGAAAATTATATGAAGATTTTCATCATTTGAAATAGTTAAAAGAAAGGATTGAAGTTTATGAATAATTACTTAGAAGAGTACAAAAAATGGTGTGAGAGCCCAGATTTTGATGAAGAAACAAAAAAAGAATTATTAGAAATTAAAGATGATGAAAAAGAAATAGAAGACAGATTTTATAAAGAACTAGAATTTGGAACAGCTGGTCTTCGTGGAGTTATAGGAGCAGGAACTAACAGAATGAATAAATATACTGTTGGAAAAGCAACTCAGGGATTAGCAAATTACATTTTAGAGCAAGGAACACAAGATAAAGGTGTTGCAATTAGTTATGATTCAAGAAGAATGTCTAAAGAATTTAGTTTGCAAACAGCATTGATATTATGTGCAAATGGTATAAAAACATATTTATTTAAAAATTTAAGACCAGTTCCAGAGTTATCTTTTGCTGTTAGAGAATTAAAATGTACAGCTGGAATTATGATTACAGCAAGCCATAATCCACCAAAATATAATGGATATAAAGTTTATTGGGATGATGGTTCACAAATTGTTGCTCCAAGAGATAAAGATATAATTGCAAAAGTAAGAGCTGTAAAAGACTTTACTGAAATAAAAGAAATGGAAAAAGAAGAAGCAATTAAAAAAGGATTACTTAATATTATAGGAACAGAAATGGATGATAAATATATAAACACTTTAAAGGCTTTAATAATAAATCCTGAAATTGTAAAAGAACAAGGAAAATCTTTAAAAGTTGTTTATACTCCATTACATGGAACAGGAAACACAATTGCAGAGAGATTATTAAAAGAAATAGGAATACAAAATTTATATGTTGTTCCAGAGCAAAAAGATCCTGATGGAAATTTCCCAACAGTTGATTATCCAAATCCAGAAGATAAAAAAGCATTCAAATTAGCATTAGAATTAGCTAAAAAAGTAGATGCAGATGTAGTTTTAGCAACAGACCCTGATGCTGATAGATTAGGAATTTATGCTAAAGATAGTAAAACTGGTGAATATATGACATATACAGGAAATATGTCAGCATTATTAATTGCAGAATATAGAATTTCTCAAATGAAAGAGAAAGGAATATTACCTGAAAATGGAATGATGATAACAACTGTAGTTTCTTCTAACTTAACACAAGCAATCGCTAAAGAATATGGTTTAAAACTATATGAAGTTTTAACAGGTTTCAAAAATATTGGAGCTGTTATGAAAAAAGAAGAAGAATTGGAAAATGGACATAAATATGTATTCGGCTTTGAAGAGAGCTATGGTTGCCTAATTGGTGATTACGCAAGAGATAAGGATGGAATTGCTGCTGTAATGGCTTTATGCGAAGCAGCTTGTTACTATAAGTCTAAAGGTGAAACTTTATGGGATCAAATGAATAACATATATGAAAAATATGGATATTATAAAGAGACTCAAGTTTCAATTGTATTAGAAGGTGCTGAAGGAGCAGAGAAGATACAAGAGATGATGACAAATATGAGAAATACACCTGTTGAAAAAATAGGAGATTATAAGGTTTTAACTTTTAAAGATATTGATAGAGATTATGTTAAAGATATGATAACAGGAGAGGAATCTAAAACAGGACTTCCAAAATCTAATGTATTGTATTATGCTTTAGAGGATAATAGTTGGTGCTGTGTTAGACCTTCTGGTACAGAGCCTAAAATTAAATTGTATATGGGTGTTAAAGGTATTTCAGAAGAGGATAGTGATAAAAAACTTGAAGATTTAAAGAATGCAATGGTTGCAATTGTTAAATAGGAAAAAGAAAATAGGGACGCTTCTTTTTGGCTCAAAAATTGTGTTAAAAAGGGGCGTCCCTATTGACACAATTTCCAACCAGGTAAATTTCTTTGAATTGCACCAAATAGATTGGCCCTAACCATAGGAATGTCTTTTTGAAGAGTAAAAATCATATTTTTCATTGATTCTCTTTTTGAAGTTCCATCCATAGGACAAACTTTAGGCATAACAGTTAAATTATTTTTCTTAACAAATCTTTTTGTTTCTTTTTCAGGAGTATATATTAAAGGCCTAATTAAAGTAATTCCTGACCTATCCATGTAACTTACTGGTGAGAATGTACCAATATTGCCAGCATATAGTAAATTAAGTAAAAATGTTTCTAATACATCATCTTGATTATGTCCCAATGCAATTTTATTGCAACCTTCTCTTACTGCGACAGAATTTATAACTCCTCTTCGTAAGTTTGCACATAATGAACAAGGATTTTTTTCTTTTCTTATATCAAAAACAATTTCTTGTGCATGACTATTTTCTATAAATAAAGGAATTTCTAATTTATCACACATTTCTTGTAAAAGAGTAGTGTCAAAAAATTCAAATCCAGGATTTATACTAATTGCAATTATGTCAAATTTTTTAGGATAAAATCTCTGTAAAGCTTTAAATGCGTGTAATAAAGTGATGGAATCTTTTCCACCAGAAAGACAAATTGCTATTTTGTCTCCATATTCTATCATATTATAATCTTCTATTGCTTTTCTCATATGGCTTAATATTTTTTGCATAATGATTAACCTCCTAATAATTGTTATTAATATTATAACATCTTTGTCAATAGGGCACTAGATTTAAGTTTCAGTTTTTATTTGTTTGACAACTATACTGAATAATGATAAAATATCAATTAAATATTAATTTTTATGTTCTCATAGCTCAGCAGGATAGAGCAGTCGCCTCCTAAGCGACCGATGGTGGTTCGAGTCCGCCTGGGAACACCAATATTTGAGGGGTTATATAGAAAATAGGCAAAAATTAAGCGAAAAGCAAGTTGAAAAATAAGTGTTCTGGGAGGAAAAGTTGAAGGAAGAAATAAAAAAATTTATAAACACAAAGCAATTTCATATATGCATGGTAGCACTTATTGTGCTTGCTATATTATTTGTAGTAGGAGTAGTCTCACTAAAATATAATGTAGAAGGAGAAGGAAACTTACCTTTCTATGTATCAAAAATATCTATAATAAGTAATGTAGAAGGTAACGATGTTGAAGATAGTACAAATAAATGGAATTTACAAGTAAATCAAAATAATGATATATACTTATATATCAAGAAAAATGATGATTATAAAGATACAGAAATAATAGAGAGTGTAAAATTAAATAATTTTAATATTGAACAAAATTCTAAAATTGGAGAAATAAAATTATTAAAACCAGACAGCAATATAGAAAGCGTTATTTTTAAGAATACTACTGAAAAAGAGGTTAATGAAATTGAATACATAGGTGATATGAATTCAAACATAAAGGAAATGAAAATATCTAATCAAGGTGGATTAGTTGTTTTTAGATATGCTATTAATAATATAGGAAATTATATTTCTAATGATGATGAAGAAATAAATCATAGTGAGTTATTAAAAAAATTAAATGTTAATGATGATGATTTGAAATTTAAAGTTACATTTGATATTTGTATTACTTTAAATTCAGGAAAAGCGTATAAATCTAATATTAGTTTAGAACTTCCTGTTAATGATGTTGTAAATCAAGGGACACAAAGTACTGAACTTACGGATTTGAAAAATATTGTGTTTAAACGAATGTAATGAATTAAGTTTTGTTTTTGAAAATAACCCCACCGTTAAAAAACAAAACTTAATTTTAAAAAGTACTTGCTAATTTTTAAAAGACAGTATATAATTACAAAGGTATAAGATTTAATCTTTGTATAGAGAGTAATCCAATAGAGACCTACGAACCTTGTCAGGTCCGGAAGGAAGCAGCAATAAGTAGAAAATCTTTATGTGGAGTACTCTCTATAGAGGGATTAAATTTTATACTATTATAGGAAATTTTTCCAAAATTCCTATAATGAAAGGGATAATTATAAAGGATGTGATAATATGGGGTACACAGCTCTTTATAGAAAATTTAGACCAACTACGTTTTCAGAACTT
>CAKPQY010000104.1 GCA_934179885.1 uncultured Clostridia bacterium | reverse complement strand
ATCCAAGGAATTCTGAAGAAGGCAATACAAAGTTACAAAAATTATTATTTTTTTCGCAATTAATTTATATGTGCAAAAATAACGGAAATACAATGTATGAAGAAAAATTTAATGCTTTCAAAAATGGAATGGTGTTAGAAAAAGTAAGAAAAGAATATAAAAACAACACATTTACTTTAATAAATGAAAGTACAGAACAAATTGATTTACCAGAAAATGTAATAAAAGCACTAGAATTAACAAAAAATATTTTTGGAAACTGTACAGCAAAAGAATTATCAGATATGTCTCATGAATTGGATGCTTGGAATAAATACTTTAAAAAATCTATTCTACCTACAGGAATGTTTAATAAAGAAAAATCAGAAGTACCTTACGAAGAATTACAAAATGAACTTTATAGAATAGAAAAAGTAATAAATGCATACGAAAGAACTTCAAATTTAGAACAAGATGAAGATGGAGATGACGAAGATTACTAGAATACAAGAGAGACAATTCTTAAATTTTTTTCCACCTAAACTAAATGGTAATATATCTGAAGAAAGAAAAAGAAGATATATGTTAGTATTAGAAAATAATATAGATACAAACACAATAAAATTAATAAATATATCAAAACTTAGTGGTAAAGCAAAATGCTTATGGTATGATTACAACATTGAAATAATTGATTACTATCCATTGAAAAAACCATCATTTGCAAAACTAAACACGATATATACAATAAAAGAGTTTGGAGAATTAAACAAATATGTAAGTTTTGGAGGAAAAAAATTATCTGAAAAAGAATTTAACAATATAAAAGTCGAAATGAGTAACTATTATAATAAAATAAAAAAGAAAAATATTATAGAATTTACGCAAAAAGATTTTATAGAATCTAATAAAGAATTAATAACAAAATAAAAAAAGCAATTAATTTTGCTTTTTTATTTTGTTAAAAAATGTCGAAAAGTTTTTCTCTAAAAAGAATTAAAATTAAATTTAACCGTAGACAAATTTCAACGAAAGTGTTAAAATGTTGAATAACAATATTTTAACACTTTTTATATTGCAGAAAATCCATCAAAAACTTCTATAATATAAATACTTTATAAGGAGAGAATATAATAATGAACGAAGAACTAGATTTAAAAGAAATAGTAAAATGTATCTACCAAAAGAAAAAAATATTAATATCTATAATAGCAATATCATTAATATTAGGAATGCTATATACTTTTCTAATAAAAAAACCAATATACCAAGTAACATCTCAAATTTTAATTGACAAAGCAGATGCCTCAATTGAGCAAGTCGTATCAGGTAAAGATTTAATTCAAGATGGAATGGAAGCAAAATTTGACAAGACAAGCAAAGTAATTATAATTACTACAGAAATGACAAATCAAGAAGATGCTTTCAATAAAACAAATCAATATATTGAAAAACTTAAAACAAAGCTAGAAGAAGTTTATGATATAAAAGTTTTTAAAATAATAGAAGAACCAGAACTTACACAAAAAGCGAGCAATATAACTTATGCAAAAGATATTTTAATTGCTGTTTTTATAGGAATTATTATTGATGGTGCTTATATTATGCTTATTCTAAGTTTTAGAGGAATAACAAATATTTTTGAAATAGAAGAAAACTTAAAAATAAAAGCATTAGGAAATGTTAATTTAGAAATCGATAAAAATAAAAAAGAAATTTCGTATACAACAAAAAATGAAAAAATAGTAAATCAATTAAAAAGAATCCAAGCAAATATAATGCTAAATAAAGACAACCCAAAACCACAAACAATTCTATTAACAGGTACAAAAAACGGAGAAGGAACTACTTATATAACTAATAATTTAGCTATACAATTTGCAAAATTATATTCAAATATATTAGTAATAGATACAGATATAAAAAATAAAACATTAAAAAACATTATGACAGAAAAAGAAAGCGAAGGACTAACTGAACTTATTCAAAAAAATAATATAACAGATACAGAGAAATTAATACAAAAAACAAAAATGGAAAATATTTCTGTCCTACCAGCAGGAAAAATGAACGTTGGAGAAGAAACATTTCTAACAGAAACAATTTCTAATATTATAGAAGATGTAAAGAAAAAATATGATATTATTTTAATCGATTCTGAATCAATTAATGAAAATGTACTTCCTATTCGTTTAGCAAGCCTTGCAGATGCAAGTATTATAGTAGCAGAGTCAGGAAAAACAAAAACAGAAAACATTTTAAAAGCTAAAAAGGAAATTGAAAATGTAGGCGGAAAAATAGCAGGAATTGTATTAAATAAAGCTATATAGAAATAAAATAGGAGGCCAATTTTGAAAAGAACATTATTTAGAATAACAATGTTAATCTTATTAGGACTAACATTTGCAACTATTTTTAATTTTTCAAGTCAAGACGGACAAACATCAGGAAATTTAAGTAGAAAGGTTGCAAGAAAAATAGTAGATGTATTTCCATATACAAAAAATTTAAGCGAAAATACAAAAAACAAAATAGTAGAAAAATCTCAGCCAATAATAAGAAAAGGAGCACACTTTTCAATATATATGTTAGTTGGAATTTTTATAATGAGTTTTATAAGCACATATAAGTTACACTTAAAATATAAATTTTCAATAAGCATACTAGTAGGATTAATATATGCAATAACAGATGAAATACATCAAGGCTTCACACCAGGCAGAACACCATCAGTAATAGATGTTGGAATAGATACATGTGGAGTATTTTTAGGAATTATATTAGTTCTTATTGTTATATCAGTATATAAGGCATTGACAGAAAAGAAAATTAGTGAATAAATTATTTTTTAGTAATTAAGTTATTTTTTTAAATAATACTTGATACAAAAAACACAATATGATAAAATATTCACATACTGAATTTATCAAAAGAGGAGAAGAAAAAATGGAAGAATTAGATTTAAAAGAATTACTAATGTTATTTTGGAACAAAAAAGTAAAAATACTACTAATAGTAGCAATATTCATAGCAATAGGAATAATATACACAATAGGATTTGTAACACCAAAGTATACATCAACAACAAGTTTAGTATTAGCAACATCAAATAATTCACAACAGTCTTCAGGAACAATAACAACCACAGACCTAACACTAAACTCAAGCCTTGTATCAACATATAGAGAATTAGTAACAAGTACTAGTGTGGTAAGACAAGTTATATCAAACTTAGGAATAACAATGGAAGAAGAACAATTAAAAAAAGAGATATCAGTAAGTTCTGTAACAAATACAGCATTAATAAAAATATCTGTAACAGATGAAAACTCAATAAATGCAGCTAAAAGTGCTAATGAATTAGCAAATGTTTTTGCAGAAGAGGTTACAAAAATTTATAAGCTTGATAACGTATATGTTTTAGATAAAGCTGAGGTAAGTGAAACACCATCAAATGTAAATCATGCAAAAGATGTAATAATATTTGCATGTGCTGGATTAGTGGTAGCAGTATTGTATGTAATAATTTTAAATATGTTAGATACAACAATAAAATCAGCTGAAGAAGTAGAAAAACAATTCAAAGTACCAGTACTTGCATCAATACCATTATATAATTTTGAACCTGTAAAAAAAGGAGGTAAAAAAAGATAATGAAACTAAAGAAAGAATTAATTGCTCAAAGAGACCCTAAATCACCAGTATCAGAAGTATTTAGAACTTTGAGAACAAATATACAATTTATGAGTACAAATAAAAAATTAAAAACATTACTAATAACATCAACATTTCCAAGTGAAGGGAAAAGTTGGGTTGCTTCTAATTTAGCAGTAACTTTTGCACAAGCTGGTAACAGAGTAATTTTAGTAGATGCAGATATGAGAAAAGGAAGACAATACACAATATTTGGAGTATCACCAAGACCAGGGCTTTCAAACTATCTATCTGGAATAGATGTAGAAAATCCTGATGAAATAGATATATCAAGATATATACAAAAAACAGAAGTAGAAAATTTATTAATAATGACAGCCGGAAACATACCACCAAATCCATCAGAATTGTTAGTTTCAGAACAAATGATTAAATTATTAGAAGATTTAAAAGAAGTATGTGACATTGTAATAATAGATGGAACAC
>CAKPQY010000103.1 GCA_934179885.1 uncultured Clostridia bacterium | reverse complement strand
TTGATGGGCAGTGAGAAAATAAGAAATGTATAAGATTACCAGATTCTGTTCGTTATGTTGATGGATCTTTAAATTCATTCTATTCAAGATATATATTTAGTATAGGTCAAAATTTGCAACAAATACCAGAATATTTTGTAGGATCTTATGGTAGTAGTGTTGTATTTTATAGAGGAACGATAGAAGATTTAAGAAAAGATGATTGCCTATCAAATCATAAGTTTACAGATTATGAGTATGGTAATTCTAAGGATTACACTAATTATGTAAAAGGATATGTATATTGCTTAAAAGATGGTAAAAAAGCTTATCAAATCGACAATCCTGATTATAATGATGAATCAGCATCAAAGGGTTATAGATATAATTGGTCTACATGTGAAAATGATAAAATAGATACTGAAGCCTTATCATTTGAAACATTTGGTTTAAAAGCTTTTGCATCTAATAATTAAAAATAAAAAAGGTACAAAATGAAAAAAATATTTAATAGTTTATTTTTTATAATTATAACATATTTATTGTATAATCTTTTTAGATACAATGCAAAAATTAATAAAACAATAGTATATGTAATAGCAGTTATTTATATAATTGCTATTGCTTTTTTATATAAAAAAATTGATAAATTAAAAGTAAATAAATACATGTTTATGGTAATGTTTATTATAATGTTACTATTACAAATAATGGCAGGTTATGTGTTTAAAGTTTTCCCTTCATGGGATTTTGGTGTAATATATCGAGAAGCTTTGAAATCTAATGAGTTAATTAATGATGTAAAATATTTTTCAATATATCCTAATAATATTCCAACACTAATGATTTTGAAACTAATATTTTCTGTAGTGAATTTACTTAAAGGAAAGTTCTTTATAGAATCTGCAATAGGACTAAATATCATTGCTATAGATGTTTCAATTATTTTTAGTGTATTAATTATCAACAAAGTCTATGGAAAAAACAAAGCTTTTTTCTCCTTGATATTTATATTATTTACACCATTAATATATTTATCAGTACCGATTTTTTATACAGATACATTATCAATGCCATTTCCAATAATAGCCATATACTTATATATATTATTTAGAAATAGTGAAGGAAAAAGAAAAAAGATTATATTTAGCTTTTCAATAGCTTTTATAACACTTTTAGGAATGAATATAAAACCTACTGTTGTAATTGTATATATTGCAATAATAATTTATGATATTTTTATAAATAAATATGAGAAAAAAAGAGAAATTATATATCCAATATTAAGCATAGTACTTATTTTCGCATTAATAAATATAGAAAAGTTTATTTTTAAAGTAGTCTTTTCAGATTATATAGAGCAAATAGAAAATAATAGTTTTACAATAACGCAACATCTTGTAATGGGATTGCATAATGATGGAAAGTTTAATCAAAAAGATTATGAATATACGTTATCATTTATAGGTAGAGCAGAAAAAACACGAGGTGATATTGAAAAAATAAAAGAATATTTTGGTAAAATATTACCATTAGAAAATGCAATTAAATTTTTTACACATAAAGAAGTACTGTTATGGATAGACGGCAATTATGAACTTAATATTTTTCTAGCGCATGGATATTACCGTACAGGGACTATCCAAAGTCTTATATATAAAAATAATACGATATATTTATATATATCACAAGTACAAAGAATAGCATTAATTATATTAATGATTATAGCTTGCTTTAATAAAAACAAAGCAAAAAACGAAGAAATTATAAATTACATATCTAGAATAGCAATATTGGGAATAATAATATTTTTTGCATTTTGGGAAATAAATTCTAGATATTTAATAAACTATTTTCCTGTATTTATCTTAATTCAAATTGTAGGGATAAACGAAGTAAATAAATTAGCTGAAAATTTAAAAGAAAAATGTATAAAGACAAAGAACAATATATTAAATTAACATATAAAAATACATAATTTTATAAAATAAGGGACAATCCTTTCTTTAAGGATTATCCTTTATTTTTTCGCTTTACAAGAATTAAAAAACTTTCTTTTCTCTGTAACTATTAAAATTTTATTGCAGAATCTAAAGCAAGCTTAATCATATTATTTAATCCAGTTTCTCTTTCTTCAGCAGTTGCAACATCAGTAATAAATTTTGAATCAACAACGCTCATTAAACAAGACGCCTTCTTATTTAATAATTTAGCATTATAGAACAAAGCAAAAGCTTCCATTTCGGCAGAAACAGGATTAAAACCATCAGGTACTCTTCCTAAAAATTGATTAACATCTGTCATATAAACATCAAAACAATCAGTACAAACAGTATTACCTTTTGTTAAATCAATATTATATTCTTTAGCAGTATCCTCGATAATAGCATTTAATTCAAAGTTAGAAGAAGTAACATGACAATCCTCATTATTTAAAGTTAGAGCATAATTACTTTCTGAAAAAACATTTTCGCTTAAAATAATATCAAATAATTTTAATTCGGGTTTATAACCTCCACAAGAACCAATTCTTATAATATTTTCTACATCATAAAATTTATATAATTCATAACTATAAATTCCTACACTTGGCATACCCATACCATGGGCCATTACACTCAATTTATGACCTTTATAAGTTCCAGTATATGCATACATCCCTCTAACTTGATTTACAAGTTTATAATCATCAAAAAAATTCTCTACAATATATTTAGCCCTTAATGGGTCTCCTGGCATTATTACTGTTTTTGCAATATCTCCTTTATTTGCTTCATTATGTGGTGTTGACATATAAATTACCTCCTAAAAAATAAATTGTAACTATAGTATAACAATATATTATAAAAAAAGCAAAACATATTGCAAAAAAAGTTAACTTATGATATAAAATAAGTTGTAAAATTATAAATAAGCTAAACACAAAAGAAACAGAGGTGGAAAAATGATAAAAGCTTATGCAAAATCCGATAAAGGAAAAGTTAGAGAAATAAATCAAGACTATTTTTATATATCAAATTCATTAGACGAAGTCCAACTATATATACTAGCAGACGGAATGGGCGGATATAATGGGGGAGAAATAGCAAGCCAACTAGCAGTCCAAACAGCAAAAAATTATATAGAAAACAATTTCAAAGAAATAGAAAAAGACAAAGACAGCATAATTCAGCTATTAGGAAGCAGTATGGAATACGCCAATATGGTTGTATACGAAAAATCAAAAGAAAACCCAGAGTTACAAGGAATGGGTACTACTTTAGAAATATGCTTAATATATAATAATAAAGCATATATAGGACATGTAGGAGACAGTAGAATATATAGAATAAGAAAACAATTTATAAGAAAATTAACACAAGACCATAGCTATGTACAAAAGCTAGTAAAAGAAGGAACAATTACAAACGAACAAGCAGCACATCATCCACAAAAAAATATGTTAATGAAAGCATTAGGATGTAATGCTTTTGTAGAGCCAGATGTAATGGTAAAAGGATTTTTAAAAGATGATATTTTAATTATTTGTTCAGACGGATTAACAAATTTAGTAGACCAAGAAACAATATATGAAATGGCTTCAAAAAACATAGAGCAAGCTACAAAAGATTTAGTAAATCTTGCAAATGATAGAGGTGGATACGATAACATTACAGTTGTTATTATCAAGAATATATAATAGTCCACGTAAAGAGGAGAGATTAAATATGAATTTAGAAGGTAGGATATTAGGAAATAGATACGAAATTATTGAAAAAGTCGGAAATGGGGGAATGGCTACAGTATACAAGGCTACAGATTTAGTTTTAAAAAGATATGTAGCAGTAAAAATACTTAGGGATGAATTTACAACAGATGAAGAATTTATAAAAAGATTCGAAACAGAAGCACAATCAGCAGCCAGATTAGTACATCCTAATATAGTTTCAATATTTGATGTTGGAGTAGATAATGGAATTTACTACATAGTAATGGAATTAATACAAGGAAAAACACTAAAAGAAATAATATTAGAAGAAAGAGGACCACTTCCATGGAAATGGTCAGTAAATGTAGCTATACAAATAGCATCAGCATTAGAAATGGCACATAAAAATAATATAATACATAGAGATATAAAACCACATAATATCATAATAACAGAAGATGGAGTAGCAAAAGTAACAGATTTTGGAA
>CAKPQY010000102.1 GCA_934179885.1 uncultured Clostridia bacterium | reverse complement strand
GGATAGCACTAGAATCAGCTATAGCAGGAGGAGCAGA
This sequence comes from uncultured Clostridia bacterium, assembly GCA_934179885.1. Taxonomy (GTDB): domain Bacteria; phylum Bacillota; class Clostridia; order TANB77; family CAG-508; genus CAG-269. The sequence goes on along the minus strand of CAKPQY010000102.1, from coordinate 4,143 downwards.
TGTTGCACTAATTCCAGAGATACCATATGATATTAACAGAGTTGCTGAAAAAATAAAAAATAGACAAGGAAGAGGCAAAAATTTTAGTGTAGTAGTTGTTGCAGAAGGTGCAAAACCAAAAGATGGTGAAATAACTGTTGAAAATGTTAGAGATAACGGAAAAGGTGTAGACAACACAAAACTTGGTGGAGTAGGAGAAAAAGTAGCAAAACAATTACAAGAATTAACAGGATTAGAAGCAAGAAATACAATTTTAGGATATATGCAAAGAGGTGGAACACCAACTGCATTTGATAGAGTACTTTCAACAAAATACGGAACTGCTGCAATGAGATTAGCAATAGAAGAAAAATTCGGAAATTTAGTTGTTATTAAAAATGGAAAAGTAGACTATGCATCTTTAGAAGATGTTGTAGGTCAAAATAAAGAAATTGGAGCTGTTTCAGGAAATACAGCTGAAAGTAATCAAAGAAAAGTTACTATGGATGATGACTTAGTAAAAACAGCAAGAAGTGTAGGTATTAATTTAGGTGACTAATATGTTAGCTAAAATTGATATAAATTCAAAAGAAAAGCTACAAGCATTTATAAATTGAAAAATGATTAGATTTTCAAATTTATAATTAGCTTAGCAGAAGGAGGAATGTAAAATGGCAATAAAATTTGTCTTAAATGAAACATCTTATTTTGGAGAGAATGCTAGAGAAACTCTAGTAGAAGAAATTAAAAAGAGAGGATTTAAAAAAGTATTTCTAGTAAGTGACAAATCACTAGTAGAAGCAGGGGTTACAGCAAAAGTAGAAAAAATATTAAAGGGTGCAAAAATAGAATATACTTTATATGATGAAATAAAACCAAACCCAACAATAAAAAATGTAACAGATGGTGTAGAAGCATGTAAAAAATCTAAAGCTGATGTTATTGTTGCAGTAGGTGGAGGTTCAAGTATAGACACATCTAAAGGAATTTCAATTGTAATGACAAACCCAGATAGAGCTGATATAAAATCTCTAAATGGATTATCTAATACAGTAAATAGAGGAATGCCAATTATAGCACTTCCAACAACAGCTGGAACAGCAGCAGAAGTTACAATAAATTATGTAATAACAGATGAAGAAAGAAAAATAAAAATGGTATGTGTAGACCCAAATGATATTCCAATTGTTGCAATTGTAGATTCAGATTTAATGGCATCAATGCCAAAATCACTTGCAGCAGCAACAGGCATGGATGCATTAACACATGCTGTTGAAGGATATATTACAAAAGCTCATAATGAAATATCTGATATGTTCCATATGAAGGCTATAAAAATGATATTTAAATATTTGCCAGCAGCTGTAAATGACAAAGACCCAGAAGCAATTGATAAAATGGGTATGGCTCAATATATTGCAGGAATGGGATTTAGTAATGTTGGACTTGGAATAGTACACTCAATGGCACATCAATTAGGAGCTGTATATGATACACCACATGGAATTGCAAATGCTATGCTTTTACCAACAGTTATGAGATTTAATGGGGAAGACCCAGCAACTGCTCAAAGATTTAGAGAAATTTTATGCGAAATAGGAAGACCAGATGCTGCAAACTTAAATGACCAAGATGTTATAAATACATTTGTATGGATGATAAGCGAACTTTCTAAGGCTGTTGGAATAACTCAAACAATAAAAGATTATGGAGTAAAAGAAGAAGATTTAGAAATGCTTGCTGATAAAGCTATGGAAGATCCTTGCAAACCAGGAAATCCAAGAGAAGTAAGTAAAGAAGACTTTATTGAATTATACAGAAAAGCAATGTAATTATAGTAAAAGTCGAAATGTATTTAATTTATTAGAAAATGGATTGCTGTTTAGCAATCCATTTTTATAATATTTTTTCCAATTCCTTAATTTTATCTCTAATTTCAGCAGCCTTCTCAAATTCCATAGAAGCAGCATATTTAAGCATTTCATCAGTTAATTCATTAATTGTATTTTTAATATCATCAGGATTTTCCATTTTAAACTCAACACCAATATCTTCTTGTTTAGTAATACTAATAGTATCTCTAACAGATTTTTGTATTGTTTTAGGTGTAATACCATGTTTTAAATTATATTCCTCTTGAATTTTTCTTCTTCTATTAGTTTCAGAAATTGCTTTTTCCATAGAATCTGTAAGTTCATCTGCATACATAATAACAGTACCATCAGTATTTCTAGCAGCACGTCCAATAGTTTGAATTAAAGAACGTTCTGAACGCAAGAAACCTTCTTTATCAGCATCCAAAATTGCAACTAATGAAACTTCAGGGATATCCAAACCTTCTCTTAAAAGATTTATACCAACTAAAACATCAAATTCGCCTAAACGCAAATTTCTTATGATTTCCATTCTTTCAAGTGCTTTAATATCTGAATGCATATAATTTACTTTAATATCTAAGCTTTGCAAATATGAAGTTAAATCTTCAGCCATTTTTTTAGTCAAAGTCGTAACTAAAACTCTTTCGTGTTTTTTAACTCTAATACGAATTTGCTCAATTAAATCATCAATTTGATTTGTTACAGGTTTGACTTCAATTTTAGGATCTAAAAGTCCAGTAGGTCTGATAATTTGCTCAACAACATTATCTTTACTATGTTCTTTTTCATAATCAGCAGGTGTAGCACTAACAAAAATAACTTGATTAATTCTTTCTTCAAATTCTTCGAATTTTAAAGGTCTATTGTCATAAGCAGAAGGGAGCCTAAATCCATAATTAACCAAAGAATCTTTACGAGCACGGTCACCATTGTACATAGCCCTAACCTGTGGAATTGTAGCATGTGATTCATCAATTAATAAAAGAAAATCTTTTGGCATATAGTCAAATAAAGTAAATGGAGGAGAACCAGCAGGTCTGCCACTTATATGTCTAGAATAATTCTCAATACCTTGGCAAAATCCAGTTTCTTTCATCATTTCCATATCAAAATTAGTTCTTTCATCAATTCTTTGAGCTTCTATTAATTTGTTATTATCTTTAAAATATTTTATTCTTTCTTGTAATTCTTCGTTTATTGTAACTAATGCATGTTCCATCTTATCAGAAGTTGTTACATAGTGAGAGTTAGGGAATACCATAACATGAGCTCTTTCAGCAACAGCTTTACCTGTTAAAGGATTGATTTCATGAATTTTTTCGATTTCATCACCCCAAAATTCAACACGAATTGCAGATTCACTTTGGTCAGATGGATAAATTTCTAAAATATCACCTTTAGCTCTAAAAGTACCTCTTTTAAAATCAATTTCATTTCTTGAATATTGCATATTTACAAGTTTTTTCATAACTTCTTCTCTAGACTTTTGCATACCAGGTCTTAAAGAAACTATCATATGCTCATAATCGATAGGATCCCCCAAACCATAAATACATGAAACAGATGCAACTATTATAACATCTCTTGTTTCAAATAATGATGCTGTTGCAGAATGACGAAGTTTATCTATTTCATCATTTATTGAGGCATCTTTTTCTATATAAGTATCAGATGAAGGAATATAGCTTTCTGGTTGATAATAGTCATAATAAGACACAAAATATTCGACTGCATTTTCAGGGAAGAACTCTTTGAATTCTGAATAGAGTTGTCCTGCCAGAGTTTTATTATGTGCTAAAACTAATGTTGGTTTTTGAACTTTATTTATTATATTAGCCATAGTAAATGTTTTTCCTGAACCTGTAACACCAAGTAGCGTTTGAAACTTTTTACCTTCTTCTATACCTTTTGACAAATATTCTATTGCTTGTGGTTGGTCACCAGTTGGTTTATAATCTGAATGTAACTTAAACATAAAAATCACGTCCTTTTCATAATTACAATTTTAAGTATAACATACAGAAAAAATGTTTGCAATACTTTTTGCGTATTTTAGGTATATTCAAAGAAAATTAAAGTTGAAATTTGGATACAATAATATTGACAATATATTCCTAGAGGGTGTATACTTTTGTTCAGCCAATACACGAAATAGCAAGTATATTAAAACAATATCCAAATTGTTTTTTACATGTTGACTGCACCCAAGGTATTGGCAAAATAAAATTAGACTTACAAGATGTAGATTTAATATCATTTGCACCACATAAATTTTATGGTTTAAATG
>CAKPQY010000101.1 GCA_934179885.1 uncultured Clostridia bacterium | reverse complement strand
CAGATATAACAGTTACAAAAATGTAAAAGGAGAAAATAATGAAAAAAAGAGCAAAAACAATAAAAACACTATTAGCTTTAGCAATTATAGTATTTTTATTATGTAGTATTTTTTATTTAAAAAGAATAAATAATTATATAATATTAACTCAATTTTCACCATGTTCAACAAGACAAATGATGGGATATGCAATAAAAACAGTAAATGAAAAAATAATAATAATAGATGGTGGAACACAAGAAGATGCTCCTCAATTGGAAAAATATATTATTGACAATGGTGGAAAAGTAGATTATTGGTTTATCACTCATCCACATATAGACCATGCAGGCGCGTTTGAAATTATATCACAAAATGAGGATATAGATATTAGCAAAATATATATGTCAATAAATGATAAAGAATGGTATATAAAAAATGAACCACAAAGAAAAGATGATATAGAAGCATTTTTTCCAATAATTGAGCAAGAAAAAATAAAAGATAAAATTGTAGAACCACAAGTAAATGATATTATAAAAATTGATAATATAACAGCAAAAATATTAGGAATAAAAAATCCAGAAATAACTAAAAATGCTATAAATAATTCAAGTATGGTAATAAAAATGCAGGTAAACCAGAAAAAAATATTATTTTTAGGAGATACTGGGGTAGAAAGTAGTGAAAAATTAATTAAAAATCAAGGTGAAAATTTAAGTGCTGATATTGTACAAGTTGCACATCATGGACAAGCAGGAGCAACTGAAGAATTATATAAAATGGTAAAACCCGAAATATGTTTATGGCCAACACCAGAGTGGCTATGGAGTAATAATTCAGACGGGACAGAAGATTCAGGACCTTGGAAAACAAAAGAAACAAGAAAATGGATGGAAAATTTAAAAGTAAAACAAAACTATGTAGCAAAAGATGGAATAAAAAATATTAAGATTTTTTAATAAAAAAAATGATTAATAATAGGGGGAATTTTAATGTTTATAGATGAAGAAACAGAGATAAGAAAAAATGTATTACAATGGTATCCAATAAAAGAAGATAGTTCTGTTTTACAAATAGGAATTGATTCTTTAGAATTAGCTAAAGAATTATGTAATAAGGCAAAAGAAGTAACAATTATCGTAAATGATGATAAACAAAAAGAAAAAATTATACAAGAAGTAAAATGCGATAATTTAGAAATAAAATTAGTATCTAATTTAGAAAATTTAAATACTGAAAAACAATATGATTATGTATCATTAATAGGAACTATTAAAACTTACCAAAATATTCTAGAAGAAAAAGCATATAAGAGATTAGAAAAATTAATAAAAATTGCTAAAAATAATTGTAAAGATGATGGTAAAATTTTATTAGCAGTAGATAATAAATATGGAATGAAGTTTTGGACAACAATGTATGCACAAAAAAATATACTTTGTAATCAAAACTTTGCTTTAAGCAAAACAATGATAGATAAAATATTAGAAGAAGCTGGACTTACAAATTACAAATATTATTACATGCTACCAGATTATAAAATGGCAAATGTAATCTTTACAGATGATTTTTTACCAAATACAGAAAGTATTCATAGAGATTTCACATATGGAGAAGAAGAATTTGCAAACTTTAATGAAGTAGAAGCATATGGAGAAATTTTAAAAGAAAATAGAAATCTTTTTAAATTATATTCAAATTCATACTTTATAGAAATTGGAAAAAACAATTTAGAAGAAAATAATATAATGTTTGTATCTTATACAAATATTAGAAAAGAAAAATATAGAATTCAGACAACAATATATAAAGACAGAGTTGAAAAAACATATACTAATAAAACATCAAAAGAACACATAGATGATATTAAAAGAAATATTGATATTATGAATAAACTTAATATAAAAACATTAGATTCTTATGAAGAAGATAAAATAATTAGTAAATATGTTGAAAATGAAAAAAATTATGATAAAATCTTAATGGAATATTTAGAAAAAGGAGAAAATGAAAAATTCTTTTCTAAAATAGAAGAATACAAAAAAGGATTATTACAAGTTTTGAAAAGTGTAAATTATTCATCAATAAAAGATGATAATATATTTACAAAATATGGCATCAAATGTGAGGAAAATATTTTAAAAGAATTAAATTTTGTAAAATATGGATTATGGGATTTGATTTTTCAAAATGCGTTTTATATTGATAATGACTTATATTTTTATGACCAAGAATGGTATGATGAAAATTTACCAGTAGAATATATAATTTATAGAGCTATTGCGTATTTTCCTAATGCACATAGTTATATACCAACAAACAAATTATATAAAACATTAAATATTGATAAATATATAAATATATTTCAAGAATTAGATAATAAAATACAGGAAGAAATTAGAGATAATAAAATGTGGGAATGCCATAATAGAACAAAAACAGGACAAACTTTAATTGATTTATATTCTAATCTAAACAATGAATTTAATGAATATAAAAAAATTTGTGAACATTTGGATTTAAGAAAATTAAATGAAGAAAATGAAGAATTAAAAAGAGAAAATGAAAAATTAAATAATACAATTAATTCATTAAAAAGTTCTAATGAATTAATGTTAAATTCAGCATCATGGAAAATTACAAAACCACTTAGATGGCTTAGAAAAAAAATAAAATAATTCACAATTAGGAGGATAAAGTGAGAAAAGTACAAAATATAAAAAATCAGGTAAAATATTATTTTAAAAAATATGGATTATTAAAAACAATTAAAAAAATTATTTATAAATTATATTTAAAAATATTTAGAAAAGTACAAAACTCATATAATCTAAATGAAAATGAAAAATATCAATTATGGATAAAAAATAATGAACCGAATGAAAATGAACTAGAAGAACAGAGAAATGCTAAATTTAAGATAAACCCTAAATTCAGCATAATAGTTCCTATGTATAATACACCGGTGAATTTCTTTGAAGAACTTGTAGACTGTTTAATAAACCAAACCTACGCAAATTGGGAACTTTGCTTAGCTGATGGTAGTCCTGAGCAAAATAAAGAATTGGAACAAATAATAAAAAAAGATGAGAGAATAAAATATAAGTTTTTAAATAAAAATGAGGGTATTTCTGGTAATACAAATGAGGCTCTAAAATTAGCAACAGGTGATTATATTGCATTAGTTGACCATGACGATTTAATACCAAGTTTTTGCTTATACGAACTTGCAAATACTATAAATAATCATCCAGAAGTTGAGTTTATTTATACAGATGAAGATAAAATTATGAAAACAAAAGAAAATAGATGTGACCCACACTTTAAACCTGATTTTGCAATAGACACTTTACGTTCAAATAATTACATAACACATTTATCTGTATTTAAAAAAGAATTGATGGACAAACTGGGTGGCTTTAGAGATAAATATAATGGAGCTCAAGACTTTGACATTATTATAAGAGCTTGTGAAGAAACTAAAAATATAATACACATTCCAAAAATATTATACCATTGGAGAGTTCATCCAAATTCTACTGCAATGGTAGCAGATGCAAAACCATATGCATATGAAGCAGGAATAAAAGTAATAGAAGACCACTTAGAAAGACAAAACTTAAAAGCAAAAGTAACTCATGGTGGAGATATCCCAGGAGTATATGAAGTAGAATACGAAGTACAAGGAAATCCAAAAGTTTCAATTATAATACCAAATAAAGATAGTATTAAATTATTAAAAAATTGTATTAATTCTATATTAAAGCTTACAACTTATAAAAATTATGAAATTGTTATTGTAGAAAATAATAGTACAAATCCAAAAACTTTTGATTATTACGATATGATTCAAAAATTAGATAAGGTAAGAGTAATCAAATATGAAGAAAAGGGATTTAATTATTCTAAAATTATTAATTTTGGAGTAAAAAACTGTGTTGATAGTGATTTTGTAGTTCAACTAAATAGTGACACAGAACTTCTAACTCCAAATTGGTTAGAAAAATTTATAGGATTTGCGCAACGTGAAGATGTTGGTGCTGTTGGAGCTAGATTATATTATGAAGATAAATCTATTCAACATGCTGGAATTGGAATAGGAATATGTGATTTGGCAGCAAATTTACTTACAAATACACCTAAAGGATGTCACGCATATTTTGGAAGAGAATGTTTAACACAAGATTTATCAGCTGTTAC
>CAKPQY010000100.1 GCA_934179885.1 uncultured Clostridia bacterium | reverse complement strand
GATAATGCATAAATACTATTATTTCTTTATCTTCTCCATATTTTGTTATTCCGTCTTTTATTGAAAGTTCTAGTCTTGCTACTTCTCTTTTTGTTAATCTAATGTCTTCTTGGTCTTCTGAAATGTTCCATCCTTTTGTCCCTGCAATTATTTTATTTTCAAATTCATAACTGTTATTATACAAAAAATCTATATTTTTATATTCTTTTGAGTCTATATATTTTCTCATACTTGTTACCGTTGTCCACCAATAATCATGGTTGCCTTTTAACAAGATTTTTTTACCTGGTAAATTGTTTATAAATTCAAAATCTTTGTCCGTTTCATCTAAATACATCGCCCACGAAAAATCCCCTGGCAGTATCACTGTATCTTCTGTTTTTACTTTTGATAGCCAGTCTTGTTTTATTTTTTCTTCATAGTTTTGCCAATTTTTTCCGAATATATCCATTGGCTTATTTGTGTTGAATGATAAGTGTAAATCTCCTATTACGTATATTGACATTTTTCCCTCCTTCTTTTATTTTTTCCGTTCTTCTTTCTTGTTATAGTTTACAATATTTTTCCTTAATTGTCTATAATAGTATTCAATAAATTTGATTTTTTTGCTTGAAAGTGTTATACTTTATTTATTAAAGGCATAAGGATGTCTTACAATATGAATGAATTGTTGTTAGAAGATTTGATGGATCTTGTTGATTCATCAAAGCGGGAAGCTCTTCTGAATTTGCAAAAAGAACTTTCTTTACGCTCTGATTTAAAAATCAAGGCATACATTGAGGGGATTTCATTTGATTCTTTCTTGGGATATTTTTATAGATATTCTCATCTGGAATCTCAACTGTCCGAGGCTTTGCACTCTAACAAAAGCTTAGATTGGTTAAGAAGAGTCAAAAAAGACAATCTTTTCTACTTTTTTGTAGACAATTTAACCTGGAAAACAAAAAAGCCAATTGAAAATGTTGAAATTAGTTTAACATTAATTGGTAAAGATGAAGAACCAGTTTTGAAAATCTATGTAAGATAAGCGGTGGTAATTATAGAGTCAACCCAACTGGATTGGCTCTATTTTGCTTTAATTTAATTTTAAATTTGGTATAGCATTTAAATCTAATGAATTCCTTTTTCCTTCTATAAAATTATAATATCCAGCTGATGCAATCATTGCCGCATTATCTGTACACAATTTTAAATCAGGCATATATACTTTTATCCCTTGCTTTTCTAGTTTCAAAAATTCATTTCTAATATAACTGTTTGCAGATACACCACCTGCTAATGCTATTGTTTTTAATCCTGTTTGTTCTAATGCTTTTTCTGCATTTTCTAATAATATTTCTGTAACTGTTTTTTCAAAGCTTGCACACAAATCAGCTTTATTCACATCTGGATTTTTGTGATGTAAATTTATTACAGCTGTTTTTATTCCACTAAAACTAAAATCTAAATTTTCAAAATGTGTTTTAGGTAATTCTATTGCATTTGAATTTCCAGCTTTTGCAAGTTTGTCAACTTTTGGACCTCCTGGATATCCAAGTCCCACTACTCTTGCAACTTTATCAAAAGCCTCTCCAATTGCATCATCTCTTGTTTTTCCTAGTACTTCAAATTCTGTATAGTTTTTTACATGTACTAATTGTGTGTTTCCTCCAGATGTCATTACACATAGAAATGGTGGTTTTAATTCTGGATATGTGATGTAATTTGCTGCAATATGTCCTTGGATATGGTTTACGCCAACTAGTGGCTTATTTATTGCAAAACTTAAAGCTTTTGCATATGATAGTCCTACTAATAAAGCTCCTACTAAACCTGGTCCATATGTTGGAGTTATTGCATCTATATCATCAAATTTCACATTTGCTTCTTCTAATGCTTTTTTTGTTACTCTAGATATTGCTTCTATATGGTTTCTTGATGCTATTTCAGGTACAACTCCACCATATTTTTCATGTATTGGTATCTGTGTATCAATTATATTCGATAAAATCTCTCTTCCATTTTTTACTACTGATACTGATGTTTCGTCACAACTTGATTCTATTCCTAATGTTAGTATATCTTTTTTCATTTTAAACTTGTCCCTTCAAAAAACTTATCCCTTTAAAAAATTAGAGGGATTTTTGCTCTAGCCCCTCTAATCCCAATTTTTTATAATCTAAATATCAATTTTCCTAATCCTATTATTCCTTTTGAAACCCAGTTGATTGCTGGTGTTATTATTGTTCCTGCAATTCCTGTTATCCAAATTAGGACAAATACAATATAAAATATTTGCTCATTATTAACAAAAAATTCTTTTGCTTTGTATGGTAAAAATGGCATTATTATTTTTGAACCATCTAATGGTGGTAATGGTATTAAATTAAATACCCCAAGTCCAATGTTTATTGAAATTGTACTAGATATTAATAACATTATTATTCCGCCTACTGTTGAAACTAAAAATGTTGCACTTGCAAATTTATATATTGCACAATATATTAATGTAAATATTATTGCTAATATAAAATTCATTAAAGGTCCTGCTGCTGATACAATTGCCTCTCCTTTTTCCATAGATATTTTTCTCGTATAATTTCTAGGGTCTACCTCTACTGGTTTTCCCCATCCAAATCCAGCTACTAGTAACATTAACGTTCCTATTGGGTCTAGATGTGCAAATGGATTTAAGCTAAGTCTTCCTTGATTTTTGGCTGTGTTATCCCCTAATTTATATGCTGCATATCCATGTGCAAATTCATGAAATGTTATTGCTATTAGCACTCCTGGTGCACTTAATAATAACCCCATTAATTGACCTGGGTTTGCTATATATTGGACTACTACAAATAATAGCAATATTCCTGCTATAATATACATTGTTCTTTTGTCAAAATTAAAACCAAACATAAAATTCTCCTTTGTTTTAAATTTCCCCTTTTAATTTTCACTTTTTTATTGGTTCAAAGGTTTCATAGTTGGGAATAACAATACATCTCTTATTGAAGCTGAGTCTGTTAATAACATTACCATTCTATCAATTCCAATTCCAAGTCCACCTGTTGGAGGCATACCATACTCTAATGCTTGAATAAAGTCTTCATCCATCATTCCTGCTTCTTCATCTCCAGCATCTCTTGCTTCAACTTGTTTTTTGAATCTTTCATATTGGTCAATTGGGTCATTTAATTCTGAGAACGCATTTCCATATTCTCTACCACCAATAAATACTTCGAATCTTTCTGTTAATCTTGGATCTTTTGGACTTCTTTTTGCTAGTGGTGATATTTCTACTGGATAATCATATATAAATGTTGGTTGTATTAATGTTTTTTCTACATATTCATCAAAGAATAGACTTATTACATCTCCTCTTGTTTCTTTTGTTGGGTCTGGAATTTCTAATCCTCTTTCTTTTGCTAATGCAACTGCTTCTTCATCAGTTTGAATTTCGTTAAAGTTAACTCCACACGCCTCTTTTATACTGTCTATCATAGTAATTCTCTTCCATCCAGGTGTTAAATCAATATCTTGACCTTGGTATGTAATTTTTATTGTTCCTAATACTTTCATAGCACATTTTGTGAATATTTCTTCTGTTATATCCATCATATCATTATAATCTTGGTATGCTGCATATAATTCTATTGATGTAAATTCTGGATTGTGTCTAATGTCCATTCCTTCATTTCTGAATATTCTTCCCATTTCATATACTTTATCATATCCACCAACTATTAATCTTTTTAAATTTAATTCTGTTGCTATTCTTAAATACATTGGTAAGTCTAATGCATTATGGTGTGTTATAAATGGTTTAGCTGTTGCTCCACCTGAAATTGTGTTTAATATTGGTGTTTCAACTTCTAGGTATCCTTTTTCATCTAATATTTTTCTTATTTCACTAATTATTTTACTTCTTGTTTCAAAAGTTTTCTTTACTTCTGGATTTATAATTAAATCAACATATCTTTGTCTATATCTTAAATCTGGGTCTTTTAATCCATGGAATTTTTCTGGTAATGGTCTTAATGATTTTGAAAGTAATGTTACTTCTTTTGCATGTACTGATATTTCTTCAGTTCTTGTTTTAAATACAAAACCAGTAATTCCGATTATATCTCCAATATCAAATGTTTTAAATGCTTTATAGCTTTCTTCTCCTAAGTCATTGATACTTACATAGCTTTGGATTTTTTCATCACTATCTTGTATTGTACAAAATGATGC
>CAKPQY010000099.1 GCA_934179885.1 uncultured Clostridia bacterium | reverse complement strand
AAAATGGAATGGAATTGTCACACTAGGGGCGGTTCTGTTTGGGACATTTGTCCATTTTGGGATGTTTCTAGAAAGAACAAAAATGTCCTTTTGAAACCACATGTTATAAAGGAGGAAATAAATATGGCAATATTATTACCAGGAGGAGCTGGATTTATAGGAAGTCACACAGCAGTAGAATTATTAAATAAAGGAAGAGAAATAGTTATAATAGATAACTTTTCAAATAGTACACCAAAAGCATTAGAATCAATAAAAAAAATAACAGGGAAAGATTTCAAATTTTATGAAATGGATTATTTAGACAGAGAAAAATTAGAAAGAGTATTTGAAGAAAATAAAATTGAAGCTGTAATGAATTTTGCAGGATATAAAGCAGTTGGAGAATCAGTACAAAAACCAATAGAATATTATACAAATAACATTTCAGGAGCATTAGTATTATTAGACACAATGAAAAAATATGGATGTAAAAAATTTATATTTAGTTCATCAGCAACTGTATATGGAGAACCAGAAAAAATGCCAATAACAGAAGACACACCAACAGGAGGAACAACAAATCCATATGGGACAACAAAATTATTCATTGAGCAAATATTAAAAGATATATATAAATCAGATAATACATGGGATATATGTATATTAAGATATTTTAATCCAGTAGGAGCACATGAAAGTGGATTAATTGGAGAAGAACCAAAAGGAATACCAAACAATTTAATGCCATATGTAGCAAGAGTTGCAGCTGGAACATTAAAAGAATTATCAGTATTCGGAAATGATTACAACACACCAGATGGAACAGGTGTAAGAGATTATATACATGTAGTTGATTTAGCAAAAGGACATATAAAAGCATTAGAAAAATTAGAAAAAGAGCAAGAAGGACTATATATTTACAATTTAGGAACAGGACATGGATACAGCGTTTTAGATATGGTAAAAGGATTTGAAAAAGCAACAGGAAAAGCTGTACCATATAAAATTGCACCAAGAAGACCAGGAGATATTGCTACATGCTATGCAGACCCTACTAAAGCTAAAGAAGAATTAGGATGGGTGGCTGAAAAAAATATTGATGATATGTGTAAAGACAGTTGGAATTATATAGAAAAAAATTCATAAGAACAAATTGGAAAGCCAGTTTTAATCAATATAAAAAAATAGATACTAACAAAATATATTAGTATCTATTTTTCTTTAATCAGTTAAATTTTTAGAATATCTAAAACTTTAGCTAATGTAAGGTTATAGACTTCTGAAACAGATAAATTAGTAGTATCTAAATACCACTGAAAAGATGTAATTCCTTTGTAGAATTCATCAAGCTCACTCTTATATAAAGAAGCCAATCTGGAAGAAGATTAAATTGAGTATTCATTTCCTGCAAAATTCCATAAAGTGAATCAGATTGTTCCCAAGAACAAGCATTCTGAAGTCTTAAAAATCTAGACCAGAATAATGCATCACAGTAACCACGGTCAAGTAAAATGATTTGATTATCCGAATATGGAATTTCAATCAAAGATTGCAACTGACCAAAGGTAATCCAAGCATTTCTTGCCCAAGTTTTTTTAGGAATTTCTTTTGGAACTAATTCAGCATCTTCCTGCATTACTTTAACGGAAAATCCCTTTTCTTGTAATGCGTTTGCTAAATTGTGAATTAATGTTGTTTTACCAGAGTTAGGCGGTCCGGTAAATTCAATTGTAATAGGCCGTATATTCAATAGTAAGCCTCCTTTTGATAAGTAAAATATTAGTAATATGAGAAGATTATGTCATAAAATAAAGATTTAGTCAATAAATTAATAATAAAATCTTGTAAAAAGGATATTTTTATAATATAATTAAACAATAGGTAGAGGTGATAATTATGGATAAAATAGAATATGCAATATACTATGCGACAAAAGCACATAAAGGACAAAGAAGAAAAATGGAGGATGTAGATATGATTTTTCATCCTTTCACAGTTGGAATGATATTACAAAGAAATGGACAAGATGAAGATGTGGTTGCTGCTGGGATTTTACATGATGTTGTAGAAGATACAGAAAAAACATTTGATGATATAGAAAAAGAATTTGGAAAATCAGTTAGAGATTACGTATATGATTCATCTGAACCAGATAAAACATTACCATGGAAAGAAAGAAAATTGCATACAATTAATCATATAAAAACAGCACCATTAGGTTCAAAATTAATTGTTGCATGTGATAAAATTAGTAATTTGGAAGATTCTTTATCTAATATTAAAAAATATGGAGAAGATAAAGTATTAAGCAGAAACCCTGAAGAACAAAAATGGTATTATACAAGTGTATATGAAAGTTGTATAGAAGGTGTTGATAAAAACAATGAAATTTTCCAAAGATACAAGAACATATTAAAAGAGTTATTTAATTATAAAGTAGAGGAATAAGGCTGAAGTTTTTCAACCAAATTTGTGCCTTTAGAAAGGAATAAGATAAAAATGATAAATTTTAAACAAATAATTGCAAAACAAATATCAAAAGCAACTGAAATAAATGAAAAAGAATTAGAAACATACATAGAAACACCAAAAGACACAAAAAATGGTGACTATTCTTTTCCATGCTTTAGATTAGCAAAAGAGCTAAAAAAAGCGCCACCAGTTATAGCAAATGAAATAAAAGAAAAATTAAAACAAGAATTAAAAGAAAATAATGAAATAGAAAAAATAGAAGTGGTAGGCGGATATTTAAACTTTTTTGTAAATAGAAGTATTTTAGCTCAAGAAGTTTTAGAAGAAGTTTCAAAAAGCGAAGAATACGGAAAAACAGAAATGGGAAAAGAGAAAAACATAGTAATAGATTATTCTGCACCTAATATAGCCAAGCCATTCCATATAGGACATTTACGCTCAACAGTAATAGGCGGGGCATTATATAATATTTATAAATATCTAGGATATAATGTAACAGGTGTAAATCACTTAGGAGATTATGGAACACAATTTGGAAAACTTATAGAAGGATATAAATTATGGGGAGAAGAATATAATATTGAAGAAGACCCTATAAATGAACTAACAAAAATTTATATTAGAATTAATGAAGCATGCAAACAAAATGAACAAATATTAGAAAACTGCAGAAATAATTTCAAAAAATTAGAAGATGGAGACCCATATTGTGTTGAAATTTGGAAAAAATTTAGAGAATTAAGCTTAAAAGAATTCCAAAAAGTATATGATTTATTAGGAAACAAATTTGATTCATGGAATGGAGAATCATTTTACTCAGATAAAATGCCTGAAATAATAGATATATTGAATAAATCAGGAAAATTAGTAGAATCACAAGGAGCTAAAATAATAGATTTAGAAGATAAAGGAATTAACACACCATGTATAATAGAAAAAACAAATGGCTCTACAACATATGCAACAAGAGACTTAGCAGCAATAATGTATAGAGCAAGAACATATGATTTTGACAAAGCATTATATGTAACATCATATGAACAAACATTGCATTTTAAACAAGTATTTGAAGTAGCAAAGCTTTTAGGACTAGATGAAAAATATACAAAAGGCTTAGAACATGTATCATTTGGAATGGTACTATTGCCAACAGGAAAAATGTCAACAAGAGAAGGAAATGTTGTTAAATTAGAAGAATTACTAAATGAAGCAATATCAAGAGCCAAAGAAATAATAGAACAAAAAAATCCAGAATTAGAAAATAAAGAAGAAGTAGCTAAAAAGGTTGGTATTGGAGCTGTAATATTTAATGATTTATCAGGTGCAAGAATAAAAGATGAAATATTTGACTGGGATACAATATTAAATTTCCAAGGAGAAACAGGACCATATATTCAATACACATATGTAAGAACAAAAAGTGTATTGGAAAAAGCAGGGTATATGCCAAAATTTGAAGATGTCAAAATAGAAAATTTATTAGATGAATATTCTTTAGAAATTTTGAAATTAATTTATAATTTTGAAGATACATTAATTCAAGTTACAGAAAAAAATGAACCCTCTATACTTTCAAGATATTTAATTGATTTAGCAAAAGCTTATAGTAGTTTTTATAATGAAAATAAAATTATTGTGGATGATAAAGATGTTCAAAATGCTCGTGTTTATTTAACATATGCAACTGGAAAAGTTTTAAAACAAGGGGCAGAGCTATTAGGAATGCAAATGCCAGAAAATATGTAGGAAAAAGGGATTATGAG
>CAKPQY010000098.1 GCA_934179885.1 uncultured Clostridia bacterium | reverse complement strand
AACAAACTTATTTGTAAATTGAGAAATGAGCTTTATGATGCCTATATTAATGTTGATTATGAATAGTATATCATTATTAATTGTATGGGTTGGAGCTCATGGTGTTGATAATGGAACAATGCAAGTTGGAAACATGATGGCATTTATTCAATATACAATGCAAATTGTAATGAGCTTCTTAATGATATCAATGTTATCAATTATACTTCCAAGAGCATCAGTATCAGCAAATCGTATTAATGAAATATTAGAAACAGAAGAATTTATTAAAGAAAGTAAAAATCCAAAACAATTAAATTCAGCTAAAAAAGGTGTAGTAGAATTCAAAAATGTTGGATTTAAGTATCCAGATAGTGATGAAGAAGTATTAAGTGATATTACATTTACTGCAAAACCAGGTGAAACAACAGCATTTATAGGAAGTACAGGAAGTGGTAAATCAACAATTGTAAATTTAATACCAAGATTTTATGATATTACATCAGGAAATTTATTGATTGACGGTGTTGATATAAAAAATATATCAAATAAAGACTTAAGAAAAATTATAGGATTTGTACCACAAAAAGGTTTATTATTTTCTGGAACAATAGAATCAAATATTAAATTTGGAAATCCTGATATGTCAGATGAACAGATGGTTAAGGCTGCACAAATTGCACAAGCTGAAGAATTTATAGAATCAAAACCATTAAAATATCAAGAACCAATAGCACAAG
This sequence comes from uncultured Clostridia bacterium, assembly GCA_934179885.1. Lineage (GTDB taxonomy): Bacteria > Bacillota > Clostridia > TANB77 > CAG-508 > CAG-269. The sequence continues at coordinate 3,540 of CAKPQY010000098.1, read as the reverse complement.
GTGGAAGCAATGTATCTGGTGGTCAAAAACAAAGATTATCAATAGCAAGAGCTATAGCAATTGACCCAGAAATATTAGTATTTGATGATAGCTTTTCAGCATTAGACTTTAAAACAGATAGTATTTTAAGAGCAGAACTTTCTAAAATAACAAAGGACAAAACAGTAATAATTGTAGCACAAAGAATTAATACAATATTAAATGCAGACCAAATTATAGTATTAGAAGATGGAAAAGTTGTGGGAAAAGGAACACATGAAGAATTAATGAAAAATAATGAAACATATAGACAAATTGCATTATCACAACTTTCTGAAGAAGAATTAAATCAGGAAGGAGGAAATAAACATGAGTAATAATGACACAATGCAGAGACCTCCAAAAATGAATGGACATGGACCAATGGGAGGAGGCCCAAAAGGTCATGCTCCAGTTGAAAAAGCAAAAGATATAAAAGGAACAACAAAGAAATTGGCAGGATTACTTTCAAAATATAAAATTGCAGTAATAGTTGTAATAATATTTGCAATAGGAAGTACAATTTTTAGCATAGTAGGTCCTAAAATATTAGGAAATGCAACAACAGAAATCTATACAGGATTAATGAATAAAATAAATGGAACAGGTGGAATAGATTTTGGAAAAATAGGAAAAATTATTTTATTTGCTTTAGGACTATATGGTATAAGTGCTTTATTTAACTTAATACAAAGTTATATTATGGCAGGAGTTGCACAAAAAATAACATATAAAATTAGAAATGATTTAACACACAAAATAAACAAATTACCAATGAAATACTTTGACAAAAGAACAAATGGAGAGGTTTTATCAATAATAACAAATGATGTTGATACATTAAGTAATGGATTAAACCAAAGTATCACACAAATAATAACATCAATATGCACAATTATAGGAATAATGGTAATGATGTTCTCAATTAGCTGGGAAATGACTCTTGTTAGTTTATTAATATTACCAATATCAGCAGGTATACTTAAAAAAGTTATAGGTAAGTCTCAAAAATACTTTGTGAAACAACAAGAATATTTAGGACATGTAAATGGCCAAGTAGAAGAAGTTTATGGTGGGCATAATATAGTAAAAGTATTTGGTAGAGAAGAAGAAGTTATAAAAGAATTTGAAAAAGAAAATGAAGAATTATATAAATCAGGATGGCGTTCACAATTCTTATCAGGTTTAATGTATCCATTAATGAACTTTGTTGGAAACGTTGGATATGTTGCAGTTGCAATATTAGGAGGATATTTTGCAGTAAAAGGAAGAATTACAGTTGGTAATATACAAAGCTTTATTCAATATAATAAGCAATTTATACAACCAATTGGCCAAGTAGCTCAAATATCAAGTACTATACAAGCAATGATAGCAGCAGCAGAAAGAATTTTTGAATTTTTAGAAGAAAAAGAAGAAGTAGAAGATGTAAAAAATCCTGTATCAACAGAAAATTTAAATGGAAATATTAAATTTGACCATGTACATTTTGGATATGACCCAGAAAAAACAATAATTAATGATTTCAATTGTGATGTAAAAGATGGACAAAAAATAGCAATTGTTGGACCAACAGGAGCTGGAAAAACAACAATGGTAAAATTGTTAATGAGATTTTATGATGTAAATAGTGGTGCTATTTTAATTGATGGTCATAATATTAAAGATTTCAAACGTGGTGAACTTAGAAAAATGTTTGGAATGGTTCTTCAAGATACTTGGCTATATGGTGGAACAATTAGAGATAATATAAAATATAGTAATCCAGAAGCAACAGATTCAGAAGTAATTGAAGCAGCAAAAGCTGCACATGTTCATCATTATATAAAAACATTATCAAAAGGATATGATGCTGTAATAAATGAAGAATCAAATAATATTTCAGCAGGACAAAAACAATTACTTACAATTGCAAGAGTTATTTTAGCAGATCCTAAAATACTAATTTTAGATGAGGCTACAAGCTCAATAGATACTAGAACAGAACAACAAATTCAAGCTGCTATGGATAATTTGATGAAGGGTAGAACAAGTTTTATTATTGCACATAGATTATCTACAATTAAAAATGCAGATTTGATTTTAGTTATGGACCATGGGGATATTGTAGAGCAAGGAACACATGAAGAATTGCTAGCTAAAGATGGATTTTATGCTAAATTGTATAATTCTCAATTTGAAGACTGTAATGATGAAGTTGAATAGAATTTTAAAAGGATACTTAAGTATCCTTTTATTTGTTGTATTCATAACTTGAACATTTAGATTCATCAGCTTTTTTTGTATTACATCCTTTAGTAGGAGCAACAATAATTTCATTTAAAGTACAAAGCCCTTGTGCTTCATTATTATATTTACAACTTCCAACTGTACAAGATATTTTTTGATTTCCTTCCATTTAATACCTCCATAATATCATTAAAAATTAATAATAATAATATTATGTGTAAATTTAAAATTACTATTCACAATTACAATTTTCTGTGCACGAACAAAGACGGGGCATGTAAATTTATCTAAAAGGTCATAAAATTTAAATCATGTCACTTTTGTTCAAGTTTTCAGAAATGTTATTTTCACAAATTTCAGGTGGTTCTTTAAAACTTAAATACCAACTTATACCATTTCTATTTTCATTAATGTAATTTTGTCTTTCTTCTAATTCACAAAAAGTTTTAGGCACAGGGACAATTACAGGTTGACCTGGCATCCAATTTGCAGCAGTAGAACCTTTTGCACAGTCGGCCATTTGCAATGCCTGAACAGTTCTTATAATTTCAGGAATAAATCTACCAACATTTAAAGGATAAACAAAAATGGCTCTTACAATTCCTTTATCATCAATTATAAATACATTTCTAACAGTTTCTGTTGTACTAACATCATTTGAAATCATACCATATTTTCTTGCAATTTGACCGCTTCTATCAGCAATAATAGGAAATGGTAATTTAATACCAGTTCTACAGTAAATATCATAAATCCAAGCTAAATGAGAAGGATTACTATCAATACTTAACCCTAAAAGTTCAGTATTCATTTGCTGAAAATATGTAAAAGCTCTTGCAAAAGCAATCATTTCAGTAGTACAAACAGGGGTAAAATCTCCTGGATGTGAAAATAAAACTAACCATTTACCTTTATAATCATTTAAAGTTCTAGGCCCACAACTTGTTGTAGCTTCAAAATCTGGTGCTTTTTGTCCTATTTTAACATTTCCGTTCATCATTAATTCATAATCCATATAAAAAACTCCTTTCATTATTTATATTATATTTTAAAAAGGACTTTTTGTTACTTTATTTTCATAAAACATTATCTACGTTTTGTAAAAAAAATGAAAAATATTGTCAATTTATGTTACAATAAAAAAGTTTGTAGAGGGGGAATAAAAATGAAAAAAGAATTAGAAACACAAAGATATTTATTAAGAATTCCTAAAATAGAGGATGCAGAAGAAATCTATAAAAAATGGGGAAATGACGAAGAAAAAGTAGCAGAATACAAATGCCATAATACATA
>CAKPQY010000097.1 GCA_934179885.1 uncultured Clostridia bacterium | reverse complement strand
CTTCATTCATATGGTATATAGTAGGATTTAATCCTAATGCTCTTGTTAATAAATTAGTTCCTCCCATACCAAGAATAATTTCTTGTTTTATTCTCATTTCTTGGTCTCCACCATATAGTCTTAAAGTAACTTCTCTATCTTCTGGTTTATTTGGGTCTATATCAGAATCTAATAAATATAATTTTATTCTTCCTACATTTATTTTCCAAACTTTTAAATATACTTTTCTTTTTTCAAATTTTACATATATTGTTAAGTCTTCACCATTTTCATCTTTTACTGGATTTATTGGTAAGTCACTTAATTCTATGTTATTGTATTCTTCTTTTTGGTCACCATATCCATTTATTTTTTGATGGAAATATCCATTTTTATATAATAAACCTACTGCTACTAATGGAATTCCTAAATCACTTGCTGATTTTAGATGGTCTCCTGATAGTATTCCAAGTCCTCCTGAATAAATTGGTATTGTTTGGTCTAATCCATATTCTGCTGAAAAATATGCTATTAGGTCGTTTTTATTTTCAGGATATTTATTTGAAAACCATGTATTTTTGCTATTCATATAGTCTTCAAATTGTTTTGCTAATTTATCATATTCTTTTAAGAATTCTGTATTTTTCGCTACTTGTTCTAATCTATCTTGAGATACTAATTTTAGGAACTTTACAGGATTTTTTTGGCATGTTTCCCATAAATCTCTGTCTATTATTTTGAAAAGTCTTAGAAATTCTGTGTTCCAAGACCACCATAAATTATTTGCTATCTCTGATAGTTTTTCAATTCTTTTTGGTAATTGTGGATTTACCGTTATCTTATTAAATATGTACATTTTTTATTTCCTCCTTGGTATTTTATACAATAATATTTTTTATCTTTCATTTGATAATTCTATATTTTCCTTACCTCTTGTAATTTCTGTTTTTTGATTATCTTTGTTTTTTTCTATTTTCTGTTCTTGTGTTTTTTTGGCTTTTTCTTTTATTTCTGCTCTGAATTCTTGCGCTTCTTTGTTTAATTTATTATATAGTTTTGAATTTTCTGTTTTTGACTTTTCGATTTCATATGACCTTTGCATTTCTGTTTTTTCTTTTTTTGACTCTTCCTCTTCTTTTTTAGTATCTTCGTCTTTTAATTCTTTGTCTTTCTCCTCTAATTTTTCTACTTCGCTATTAAACATATCATCAAAATTTAATCCACTAAAATTAGATAATTTATATTTTTGTTCTTTTATTTCTCGCTGATTGAATTCTAATGTAGCTTTTTTGCTTTGACTTGCTTTTATATCATCAATTTTCATTTAACCTGCTCCTTTTTACAATATATATTATAATAATAAAAATAAAAAAGTACAAGCTTTTTTTGAAAAAGTTATATTTTTTTCAACTTGTACTTTTTTTAATATTTTATTCTTCTTTAGCGCTATTGATTTTTAATAATTTAAATATTTCAACAATTGCAAGTGGAGCTAGGACTAATAATACTAATTCAATAATATTTTCTCTTGGTAAAACTGGTATGCTAAATATTTCTCTTAACCCTGGTATTAATAAAATTACAAGCATCAATAATGCTGAAATAACTACTGCTCCAATTAATTTCATATTGTTAAATATTCCTGTTTTAAACACAGATTTTTTATTATTTCTAACATTAAATACATGTACTAATTCTGAAAATGCTAATGTTACAAATGCCATTGTTTGACCAATTTCTATTTTTGATTCATCTAGTGTTAATCCTTCTATTGGTGTTGTAGTTGTTGCTAATCCTATCATAAATGCTGCAAGTGTTAATAATCCTATCATTACACCTTGATAAAATACTCTCCATGTCATTCCTTTTGTAAATACACCTTTTCCTGGTTTTATTGGTTTTCTTTTCATTATATCGCTATTTGCAGGGTCAAACGCTAATGCTAGTGCTGGTAATGAGTCTGTTACTAAGTTTATCCATAAAATGTGTATTGGAAGTAAAATTTCCAAACTGCTTATGTCTGTAATTCCAAACCATTTACCAAATAATGGTGTTAATAATGTTGCAAAGAATAATACTACAACCTCTCCAACATTGCTTGATAGTAAGAATTGTATTACTTTTAAAATATTGTCATAAATTCTTCTTCCTTCTTCTACTGCTGATACTACTGTTGCAAAGTTATCATCTGTTAAAATTACATCTGCCGCTTCTTTTGCTACATCTGTTCCAACAACACCCATTGCGCATCCTATATCTGCTTTTTTAAGCGCTGGACTATCATTTACTCCATCACCTGTCATTGCAACTACTTCCCCATTTTTTTGCCAAGCGTTTACAATTCTAACTTTATGTTCTGGTGATACTCTTGCATAAACAGAATATTTTCTAACATTTTGTTCTAGTTCTTCATCTGTCATTTGTTCAAGCTCACTACCAGTTATTGCTTCATCTTCATTTTCTAATATTCCTAATTTTTTAGCAATTGCTGTTGCTGTAATTTTGTGGTCTCCTGTAATCATTACAACTTTAATTCCTGCTGTTTTACACTTTTCAACTGCTACTTTTGCTTCTTCTCTTGGTGGGTCTATCATTCCTACCATGCCTATAAATATTAAGTCATTTTCTATTGTTGTCATTTCTTCTTTTGATGGGATGTGGTCAATTTCTTTATATGCACATCCTAATACTCTTAAGGCTTCTCTTGCCATTTCTTCATTTTTTTCTCTTATTTTATTTATATAATTATCAAGATTTGTATGAATTTCATTGTTTATTTCATATGCTGTACATCTTTTTAGTAATTCATCTATTCCACCTTTTGTATAAACTATATATTTTCCATTTACTTCATTTACCGTTGTCATCAATTTTCTATCTGAATCAAATGGTATTTCTTGAACTCTTGGAGCTCTATCATAAAGGCTTGGGTCGAAATTCAAATTAAATGCCATGTCCACTAATGCAGTTTCTGTTGGGTCACCTGTTAATGTTCCATCTTTTGATATTTTTGTATCATTACATAGCATATTTGCATATACTAATTTTGTTAATTCTTCATCAATTTCATCTTCTGGTATATTTTCAGCATCTCTTATAGCATCATTCCAAAAGATTTTTTCTACTGTCATTTTATTTTGAGTTAATGTTCCTGTTTTATCTGAGCATATTACTGTACTGCTTCCTAATGTTTCTACTGCTGGTAATCTTTTTACAATTGCATTTCTTTTAACCATTTTCTGCACACCTATTGCTAGAACTATTGTTGATACTGCAACTAATCCTTCTGGTATTGCCGCAACAGCTAGAGATACAGCTGTCATAAACATATGAATTGGTTCTTTTCCTTGTAATAATCCAATTACAAATATTACTACACAAATTATTATTGCTGCTATTCCTAAAGTTTTTCCTAATTTATTTAATTTTTGTTGTAATGGTGTTTCTTGCTTTTCTGTAGAATTTATCATGCCTGCTATTTTTCCAACTTCTGTTGTCATACCTGTTTCTACAACGATTCCTTTTCCTCTTCCATATGTTACTAAACTTGATGAGAATAACATATTTTTTCTATCGCCAATACCAATTTCTGCATCTTCTATTACTTCTGCTGTTTTCTCAACTGGTACTGATTCTCCTGTTAGTGAACTTTCTTGTGATTTTAAATTTGCTTCTTCTATAATTCTTAAATCTGCTGGTATGTAATCACCTGTATCTAAAGCCACAACATCACCTGGTACTAGCTCTCTTGCTGGCACCACTTGTAAATCTCCATTTCTTATAACTTTTGAAGCATGGTCACTTAATTTTTGTAATGCTTCTAAAGATTTTTCAGCTTTACTTTCTTGTGCTACTCCTATAACAGCGTTTACTATAACTACTATCATAATAATTATTGTATCTGTTATTCCTTCCCCTTCGCTTACTCCAACAATTCCTGATACTATTGCTGCTATTATTAGTACAATTATTGAGAAATCTTTAAATTGATCTAGAAATCTTTGAAACATAGATTTCTTTTTGGCTGCTTGTAGTTCATTATAGCCTTTTTGATTTCTAATTTCTTTTACTTGTTCTTCTGTTAATCCTTTTTCTTTGTCTGTTTTTAGTTCTTTTTCAACATCCTCTACTTTTTTGTTAAACCAGTTTTTATTTTCCATTAGCTTTTCTCCCTTCACTACGCTTCGCTCGGGATTGGGGCTGATCCCTAAAATCCCTATTTTTATTTTTTACAAAATTATATATATCTCTACAATTTTTAGTATTAAATCAAATGAGACTTTTAAAAGTAATCT
>CAKPQY010000096.1 GCA_934179885.1 uncultured Clostridia bacterium | reverse complement strand
AATACATAGAAATAAAAAAACAAAAAGAAGAATTAAAACAAGATGATACCGAAAAAATAAAAAGTGTTATACAAGAATTTTTGAGTCTAAATAGACCATCACCAGAAATTATGAAAGTAATTATCAATAGAATTGAAATTCATCAAGATAAACAAGTAGATTTATGTTTTAATTTTAAACAATTAAATAATCTGAAGGAAAAGGCATAAGGCTAATTTAATATTAAATATTAGATTAGTCAAAAATAAAAATTAAAACTGTCTATTTTAAAATCAACCAGAAGCAATAAGTATGGCAGATAGAGTGCTTGTATTAAGCAAAAGACCAGGAACCATAAAAGATATACACAAAATTGATTTCGAAATGGAAAACAGAACACCAATAAATTGCAGACAAAATCCTAAATTCAGTAAGTATTTTGATACATTATGGAAGGAGCTTGGTGTAGATGAAAAATAAAGAAATATCAGAAGAAAGAAAAAAATATTTAAATAAAACAAAAAGAAATAAAGTATTAGTAATATTAACTCAACTACTAATTTTAATACGGTTTTTTAGCAATTTGGGAAGGTTTAGCAAATGCAAAAATAATTGATAGCTTTATAACAAGCCAACCAAGTAGAATATTAAAAACATTTATGAATCTGACATCTAATAATTTATTAATGCACACAAAAGTAACAGTTTATGAAACAATAGTTGGATTTGGATTAGGCACAATTTTAGGAGTAGGAATAGCAATTATTTTGTGGTGGTCAAAATTTTTAGCAAAAGTAGCTGAACCATTTTTGGTAGTATTAAATAGTTTGCCAAAAGTAGCTCTACGGACCAATAATTATCATTTGGGTTGGCTCAGGTACACCGGCAATAATAACTATGGCAATATTGATTTCAGTAATTGTAACAGTATTAGAAATGCTAAATGGATATTTAAAAACAGATAAAGAAATAATAAAAATGGCAAGGACATTTAATTGTACAAAATTACAATTGCTAACTAAAATAGTAATCCCAGCAAATATTGGAACATTTATAAATTCATTAAAAGTAAATATTGGACTTTCACTAGTTGGTGTAATATCAGGAGAATTCTTAGTATCAAAAGCAGGTTTAGGATATCTAATTGTCTATGGTGGTCAGGTGTTCAAACTAGATTTAGTAATGACAAGTGTAATAATATTAGGAATAGTTGCAGGAATTATGTATGGTGGAGTATTATTGCTTGAAAAATTTATCCGAAAATAAAATTTAGGAGGAAAAAAGTGAAAAAGAAAATTATAATTGGTGTAGTTATATTACTTATAGTAGCTATAATAGCTGGATTTATAGTTATCAAAAATAATAATAAATCAACAAATGATGAAACAACAGTAATAAAAATGAATGAAGTTACACGTTCAGTATTTTATTCACCACAATATGTTGCAATAAATAATGGATATTTTGATGAATATGGAATAGAAATAGACTTAACGACAGGTCAAGGAGCAGATGCTGTAATGACTTCTGTACTTTCAGGAGAATGTGAGATAGGATTTGCAGGACCAGAAGCATCAATATATGTTTACAATGAAGGAAAAGAGGACTATACACAAGTATTTGCACAACTTACAAAAAGAGATGGTTCATTTTTAGTATCTAAAGAAAAAATAGAAAATTTTGACTGGAGCATGTTAAAAGGAAAAACAGTTATACCAGGTAGAAAAGGTGGAGTACCATATATGACATTAGAATATGTTATAAAACAACATGGATTAACGCATGGAAAAGATTTAGTATTAGATGATAGTATCAAATTTGACTTAATGGCAAGTGCTTTCGCATCAGGAGATGCAGACTATGTAACATTATTTGAACCAACAGCATCAAATATTCAAAATATGGGGAAAGGATATATTGTTGCTTCTGTTGGAGAAGAATCTGGAGAAATACCATATACAGCATATTTTGCTAAAAAAAGTTATATTGAAGATAATGAAGAAACAATTCAAAATTTCACAAATGCAATTTATAAAGGACAAAAATGGGTTGAAGAACATACTGCTGAAGAAATAGCAGAAGTTATCCAAGACTTTTTCCCAGATACAGATTTAGATTTATTAGCAACAGCTATTCAAAGTTACAAAGATATAGATGCTTGGAATGAAACACCAGTGCTTAAACAAGAAAGTTTTGATAAATTACAAGATGTTATGAGTTTGGCTGGTGAGTTAACTCAAAAAGCTCCTTATGATAAAATTGTAAATAATAAATATGCCGAAGAGGCAATAAAATAAAAAAGTTCCCATAGAAGAAACACTATGGGATTTGCTACTTTATGCAAGCAATCTAAAATATTTTTAAAAGACTATTAAAAAATTGTAATTTATGATATAAAATAGTAGAACAAGATTATATAAGAAGTGTTATTTATAGAATTGAACTGAGTAAGATAAAGGAGCAAAATTTATAAAATGAAAAGATTATTAAGAATAACAGTAAATTCAGCAATATTTTCTTTTATACCAATATTATCATGGTTCTGTTTAGGATTATTAGTAGATAAAAACTTAGTAAATGTTTTTACACTAACATATCCATTGCAATTTATATGGGCATTGTTAAAGTCTATATTTGGAACTGGAGCTAATATAAGTAAAGAAAAGGATAAAGATGACAATGCAGTATTATCAGGAATGACAGCTGGTATATTTGTAGGATTTATAATATTTGGACTATTTGCAATAAATGTAAAAAAATATATAGAATTTATGAACATGGACTATGAAATATATAAAGAGTTTGCTATATATTCTATAATACAATTATATATTCAATTAATATTCTCTTTTATATTAGAAAAACTATATTTTGAAGGAAAAGAGAAAAAAGCAAATAAATATTGTATACAAATGAATTTATTAAATTATGTTGTATTAATGCTATCAGCATTATTTATCAAAAACAAAATGGGCATAGTAGTTACTACATTATTAACAATATTAATTTATACTTTAGTTGTAACGGGAAAACAATACAAAAAATTTAAATTTGAAGTGCATATAATTAAATATATAAAATATGAATCAGTAGAAATAGCAAATAATATATTATTTTTCCTAATATTCCTATTTGGATTAAGTAATGCCTTGGAATTTGGAAAAAAATACATAATTGCATTAAACTTTGTAGCATTAATAACAGATACCCAATGGGATTCATTTGAAGCAATATCAACCGTTGCAAAAATTGACATTAGTCAAGAAAAGTTTAATTATATAGAACATAGAAATAATGCATATAAATTGTTAGCAATTTTAATTACCACAGTATTTATTATGCTAGGTATTTCATATAGATTCTATGAATTAGATTTATGGATAACAATGATTTATTTAAGCTTTGAATTAATAAACTTTGTTATATATCCAATTTATAAAATAAAAACATGCTATTTACAATTAGAGAAATTAGGAAAGAAAATAACAACAAATAAAATATTAGCAGGAACATTAAGATTTTTGATGTCTTTATTAAAAACACCATATTGCACAGGATTAGGACAAGTTACATCTTCAATATATCAATTTATTACTGTAAATATGATGTTTCATAGAAATTTTGTAATAGATAAAGAAGGAAATATTTCGAAAAAGTAAAAGAGAGAAATAATAAATAAAAAACAAAAAAACATACTTGTATAAGCAATATATCTTAAAATTATTGTAATATATAAAAAAATATGATATAGTTAAGTTGCCTGTACGAAACAACGTGAGTTACAGACAACTTATGCAGTTAAAAATCAACTGCAAACATTAAGAAAAGGAGTGATACAAATGATAGCAATAGGAGCAGACCATGGAGGATACAAATTAAAAGAAGAAATAAAAAAATATTTTGATGAAAAAGGGATAGAATACAAAGACTTTGGAACAAATAGTGAAGAAAGAACAGACTACCCAATATATGCAAAAAAAGTAGCAGAAGCGGTTCAAAATAAAGAATGTGATTCTGGAATATTAGTATGCAGATCTGGATATGGAATGACAGTAGTAGCAAACAAATTTAAAGGAATAAGAGCAGCAGCAATATTAAATGAAGAATCAGCTAAATTTGCAAAAGCAGATGATGATATAAATGTAATCACATTAGGGGGAGATTATCTAACTACAAACCAAGCAATTTGCATAATAAGAAATTGGTTAGGTACAGAATTTAAAGGCGGAAGATATGAAGAAAGACTAAAGATGGTAGAAGAAATAGAAAAAAATAATATGAAATAATAAAAAGTGATTTAAGAAAGGACGAAAAGCTTATGTGGGGGAATATAGC
>CAKPQY010000095.1 GCA_934179885.1 uncultured Clostridia bacterium | reverse complement strand
ATATGAATTATTAGAAATGATAAGAGCTACATTTTTTAGACAGGCCATGTTTGCTGAATTTGAAAAAATAGTACATGAGAAAATAGAAAATGGAGAAATGCTTTCTTCTGAAGACTTGAACGATATTTACTATAAATTAAATCAAAAATATTTTGGACCTGATGTTGAAATTGATGAACAAATAAAATACGAATGGGCAAGAATTCCTCATTTTTATAGTGATTTTTATGTTTATAAATATTCAACTGGTGTATCAGCTGCAATAGCAATTGCGACAAAGATTTTAAATAAAGAACCTGGATTTGTAGAAAAATACATTGAAATGTTAAAACAAGGTTGTAGCAAAAAATCAATTGATTTATTAAAAATGGTTGATGTGGATTTAGAAAGTAAAGATACTTATAAAAGTACAATTGAATTTTATAATAAAAAAATTAATGAATTAAAAGAACTTTTATAGGATAGATATAAAATAGGGAGGAACTTATATGGCAGAAAAAGTAGTAGAAGTCGGAAAAGAAAATGAAGAAATTGAGCAAAATATAAAATCACAAACAGAACAACAAATAAAATCAGAGTCACAAATAGAAGCGGAAGATATAGTAAAAAAGAAAAAATTTACAATAATGGGATTATCAATATGGAGAATACTAGCATATTTCATAATTTATAGTATAGTAGGCTATATTATTGAAACAATATTTGGAATTATAACAAAAGGGAGATGGGAAAGCAGACAAAGCTTTTTATATGGGCCATTTTGCGCAATATATGGCTTAGGCGCCGCCATCATGATTATATTTTTACATAAGTATTCAAAAAAATACACAACTCTATTTTGGGGAGGATTTATAGTAGGCTCAATAGTTGAGTATTTGGTTAGTTTAATAGGAGAAATGATATTAGGCGTAAAATGGTGGGATTATTCTGACATGCCACTTAATATAAATGGAAGAATATGTGTTTATTTCTCACTATTTTGGGGATTTTTAGCATTATATTTAATTGCATCTTTTAATCCAAGAATAGATAAATTTATAAATTGGTGTAAAAGTAAAATATCTTTAAAAACCCTAAAAAGCTTAACACTAACAGTTACGATTATAATGCTAATTGATTTTATTATCACCGGAGTTGCTATGTATTTCTTTTTAATTAGAATGATAGCTCAGAATGATTTAGATGTTCCAAAAAAAGAAATTGTTGCACAAAAGTATGAAGATATTTATAATAATGAAAAATTATCTGATTTTATTTATAAATATTGGGGAGATAGAAAGATGATTAGAACTTTTCCAAATATAAAAGTAGAAGATGTTAATGGAAATATTATTTATATTGATAGTTTATTAAAAGATATTCAACCTTATTATTTTAAATTTAATTAAAATGTTACAATTTACAGCTTTAAAATAAGCCGTTAAAATTTCTAAAAATATTGATATTTATGTAAAATAGTAGTATATAAGTATAAGAAATAATTGAAACTCGTAGACTTGAACACGGTAAGCAATTTAAAAAATATAGAAAATCTCTAACAATATATGTTATGAGGTTTTCTATATTTTAATATTTTATATATTAGCTAACGGATTATTTTCAATAGCTTCACGAGCTTGTTCATTAGCAACATGAGTATAAATTTCAGTAGTAGAAATACTTTCGTGACCCAAAACTTCTTGCAAAGCCCTAATATCAACTTGACCATATTGATACATTAAAGTTGCAGCGGTATGTCTTAATTTATGAGTTGAAAGTTTTTTAGAAGCCAAGCCTGCAGCTGACAATTCCTTATCTACAATATGTTGCACAGTTCTACGACTAATTCTTTCTTTTCTTTCACTTAAAAATAAAGCATTTTTTGAATTAAATTTATCTGTTCTAATTCCTTCTTTAGGGCGAACTTCTAAATATTCTTTAATTGCTCTTATACAAGCTTTATTTAAATAGATTGTTCTTTCTTTATTCCCTTTACCAATAACAGTCATTTTATTTTCTGAAAAATCAATATCACCAATATTTATTCCAACTAATTCAGCTAAACGAAGACCACAATTTAAAAATAAGGTAATTATAGCATAATCTCTCAAATAATTTCTGTTATCTGGATTATCAACAGTGCTTAATAATTTTTGACTATCTTCTAAACTTAAATATTTAGGTAACCTTCTATCTAATTTAGGTGTTTCAAGATTTTGAGCAGGATTTACTTCAATTAAATTAGCTTTAGCACATAAATAGTTAAAAAATACCCTTATGCTAGAAGCCTTTCTTGCACGAGTTGCTGCTTTACTATGATATGTAGTAGTTAGATAACTTAAAAAAGCGTGTATATCATCTAATTTAATCTTTTTAATTGTATCAATTGTTACATCTTTGACAACTATTTTAGAAAAATCTTCTTCATTAGTCATGTTAAATCTTATTTTTATAAATTTCAAAAACATAGCTAAATCATAATTATATTCTTTAACAGTGTTAGGAGATTTATTTAATATTGTAACAGTATAATCTAAAAAAGAATTTAAATACTCTGGATTATTTTCACGATTTATCATACGATTCACACTCCATTATTTTTTTATATTATATAATAAAATTTCATAAAAAGAAATAAAATTGATAAATTTTTATTTACACATAAAAATTTATAAGGAAAAATAAAATATAGACATTATGACCTAATTGCGATATAATTTAACACAATATTAATAACATATTTAGTATATTAAAATTGATATTGAAGGTGAAAAAATTTATGAATGATAAAATACATCCAAAATGCAGATATTACATTAGGAAGAAGATGTGGATATATTTTTCCAATCCCTTATATAAATATGGAAGAAGTTGAAGATGAAAGTGATATTGAGGCATTTATTAATTCTATAAAGAATGAATTTACATCATGGGAAGAAGTTAAAAGATATTGGACAACGAGTGAAGGAATAACATATTCTGATAAAAAAATTCTAGATAATGAGATTTGTTGTCAAAATTGAAAGAATTATGTAATAAGCATTATTCATTTGATAATCATATGATGAAAGAGATAATAACAGTATAATTAATATATACAACAATTTAAAGATCAATATAATTAAGGAAAAGTACATAAAGAAGTGAGAAATAATGTTAAGTCATAAATAAAATATAAAAAACAAATAGGAGTTGAAAATATGAATAGTGATATAAAAATAAGAAAAGTAAATCAAACAGATGCCACTAAATGGTTTAAATTTGTTAATAAGGTATGGAGAAGTGCATATATTAATATTTTTCCAGAAGAGGTTTTCTTAGAAAAAGAAAAAAATGTTGAAGAGAAAGAAAAAAATTTCAATAAAAAAATATTTAATGACAAAAGAAATATTGCACTAGTTGCAGAATATAAAGGCGAAATTATTGGAATAATTTGTGGTTCAATTAACTCAAATTATGAACATTTTAATGTAAAATATGCAGATTTAATTGGATTATATATAGATCCTGATTTTCAAGAAAAAGGAATAGGTAGTAGTTTTAAGAGAATGTTTGAAGAATGGGCAATAAAAAACGGCGCAACTAGATATGTGATTGGAGTATTAAAAGACAATCATAAAGCAAGAATTATATATGAAAAATGGGGTGGTAAATTATCAACTTATGAAGAGGATGTTTATAAATTAGGTGTTGCTTATAAAGAAGTATTTTATACATATGATTTATTTGGTGATATAAAATATAAAAATGAAAATTTTAATTTTGCATATAGAGTGTCTGCAATTATGTATAATGAAGATGAAACAAAAATTCTTTTATTTTATGGAGATGACATGGATTTCTATATGTTGCCTGGTGGAAAGGTTAAGGAACAAGAAAAAAGCATAGATGCAATTAAAAGGGAAATTTATGAAGAATTAGGATATAAAAATTTGGAATTTAAATTTGCAGGAGTAAGTGAAGAATTAATTTCTGAAAAAGATAAGTTCATTCAAGAAATAACTATAACATACAAATGCAAATATAATGGAGATATCAAAGAAAAATCTTTTAAAAGTAAAGAATCAGATTGGATTAACTTTAAATGGGTAGAAATAAATAAGTTGGATGAATTTAATATCCACCCTAGTAAAATTTCATCAATTGTAAATAAAAGTAGTAATCATATAGTAGAAGAAAAAAATGTATAAATGAAAAAAGCAAGACAAGAGATACAAATAGTTACAGATAAAGTCATTTTTTGAATTTATTAAAGAATAAGCGAAGTAGGGGGGAAGTTCTATTTCAAAACAGAACATTTTACAATTTAATAAAAATAATTTTAAAATTTAATTTTTGAATTTGTAAATCAAAATTTTAAAGAATAATTATCTTTTTTATAAATATATTGCATAAATTTTAAT
>CAKPQY010000094.1 GCA_934179885.1 uncultured Clostridia bacterium | reverse complement strand
ACATTACATAGTGCGAAAGGTTTGGAATTTCCAGTGGTATTTTTAGTAGGAATGGAAGAAGGAATTTTTCCTGGATATAAATCAATTTCTGAACCTAAGGAATTAGAAGAAGAAAGACGTTTATGTTATGTTGGAATTACAAGAGCAAAAGAAAACTTATTTTTAACATGCAGCAAACAACGTACAATATTTGGGTCTACAAGTTGTAATCAAGTTTCAAGATTTTTAAAAGAAATACCAAGCGAATTACTTGATGGATATGATCAAGCTCTTGGAGAAAAACAAGAAAAAAATATATTTGGAGATTCAAAATATAGTTGGACATATGGAAGCAAAGATAATGGAAGTATAAAAACTTATAAAATTGATAAAAAAGAACCAGCTGTTGCAGCATCATCAAGTGCAAGCAATAATGGATTTATGTTTAGAACTGCAGAAAGTTTCTTAAACTCTTTAAATAAGAAATCTTCAGGAAATGACATTGACTTATCAAAATATCAATCTGGCGTTAGAATATTCCACAAAAAATTTGGAGAAGGTACAATTAGTAATGTAGAACCTGAAGGCGACGATTTAAAAGTAGACATAAATTTCGACAAAGTTGGACATAAAAGATTAATGGCAAAATTTGCAAACTTAGAAGTAATTGAATAATAGCATCTTAGAAGAAAAAATTTACATAAAATATATAAAAGAAAAAATTATTTATGAAGAATAATTTTTTCTTTTTTGTGAATAAAAAAAGAAAAATTATAAATACTACTTAAAAGAGACTTCACGATTTGACATACAAAACTTGAAAAATTTTGGATGTTGACGAACGAAGCGGAGCGCAGAGATTTGTAAAATAAAAATTTTTAATTTTTATTTTACGATGAGCGTAACAAAGTGAAGCGAAAGGGAGGATAAAAATGGCAAATTTAAATCAATTAGAATTACAACACTTAAGACACTTAATAGGAACACATGAAACAATATACCAAAAATTAAACACATATTCAGCACAAGCAGTAGACCCACAAATAAAACAACTATTTACAAAAGCTGCTCAAGACAGTTTAAATACAAAACAAAAATTAATGACATTTTTAAATAATTAATAGGAGGAAAGAAAAATGGATGAAAAAACAATGGTAAATGATATTTTATCAGGAGTTAAATCAGATTTAACAGCATATCAAACAGCTATTTCAGAAGCAGAAAATATGAATTTAAGACAAACATTTCAACAAATTAGAAATGGTGATGAAAGCTTTCAATATGAACTTTTTAAAATAGCTCAAACAAAAGGTTATTATAAACCAGCACAAAAAGCTACAGTAACAGAAATTGAAACAGTAAAAACAGAGTTACAACAATAATAAAAACTGAATTTGGGGACGGAGGAAAAAAACAGTTTAATAATTAATATCTACTTGGCAGATATTAATTATTAAAAAAATGTTTTTTCCTCCTTCTTTTAATTAAATTAAAAAATTTATAAAAACTTACGGAAAATATGTAAACAACATCTTGCAAAAAATTCAAAAAAAGTATAAAATTATGTTATAAATTTATAAGGAGAATTTGTAATGTTTAAAAAAGTATTAATACATACAAGAAACTCAATGAAATTGATAGTCTTGATATCTGTATCACTTTTGTTTATATTAGGAATTGTTGCATCTTTTTACAAAATAAGTTATAGCGTAAACATAAATGGTGAAATGGTAGGGTATACAGATAATAAAAGCAAATTACAATCACAAATAAATGATTACATAGAAAATGGTGAAAATGAAAGTACAGCCTTTGTACAAGTAGATAGTTTACCAGAGTATAATATATGCTTACTAAAAAGAGATGTAAGTACTGATGATGATAAAATTTTTGATATAATAAAATCTGATGGTGTAACATACTATAGATATTATGGAATTTTAGAAAATCAAGAAGAAAAAATTTATGTATCAAACTTTTCAGAAGCAGAAGATATTGTTAATAAATTAAAAGAAAAGAAGAGTTCAAACATAGAAAAAATAACAATTTCAGAAAAGTATGAGACTGAATTAAAAGATATGACAACAGTTGAAGATGCAGTTGCTAAATTATATGTTGAACCTAAAAAGATTGTAGTAGCGTCAAATACTAATAGAACTTCTACAGGAACTGTTAATACAGCTACAAATATTTCTAGTACTAAAGTAAGTTTAGGAATTTCATTAAGAAAACCTGTATCAGGTGTAATATCTTCTAGATTTGGAGTTAGAAGTAGTATAAGAAGTTCTGCACATACAGGATTAGATATAGCAACTTCAACAGGAACTCCAGTAGTTGCTGCAGCATCTGGAACAGTTACTTTTTCTGGATGGAGAGGTTCTTATGGATATTTAATAGTAATTACACATAGTAATGGAGTACAAACATATTATGGACATTGCAGTAAATTGTATTATAAGGCTGGACAAACTGTATCACAGGGACAAACTATTGCTGCTGTTGGGTCAACTGGTAATTCAACAGGACCACACTTACATTTTGAAATAAGAGTTAATGGAGTAGCATATAATCCACAAAATTATTTATATTAAAATAAATAATCCACAATTTATATATTAATTGTGGATTATTTGTATGCAAAGTACTTAATTCCTGTATTTATTGCATTATTTTTTATAAATATTTTTCCGTGTTCTTTTAATTTGAATTTAAAATTTTTAGTGTATCTTAATAAACTAGAAAATTCTAATAAAGAAGAGCAAAACGAAGGTAGTGATTTATTAGATAAATTTATTCCGTCAATTATTAAATAATATGTATTATTATAATTATATAATGCTGATGTTTTAAAAAGACCTTTTAATTCGATATTATTATTCTTATAAATAAAGTTACAAAAATCGCAGAAATCCTCAAATTCATTGAATTGATAAATAAGAGAAGTACTATTAAATGTTTGGGCTTTTCTTTTTACAGTTAAATATTTTTTAGGCCTATTTTTTGTATTAATATTTGATTCCATGTATTTGGTTATTGTAAATATGCAAATATCATTACCTTGAAAATATGTTTCTATTAATAATTTGTGACCATCTGTATCAAAATTTACTTCTTTTTCAGCTCTATCTAATATTTCTAAAAATAGAGTTTGGGATTCGGGAGTATTTAAAATAAATTCTTTTAGATTTATAGATTTATCTTTAAAGTCTTCTTTTTTTATTATTATTCTTATTTTATTCTCAGTTATTTTTTCTATTTTCATTTAGATACCTCCAATGCTATTAATTATATTATACTACTATTGTTATTATATGAAAAGGAACAATTTTTGGTAATTTATAATTGCTAACAATTCATCTAAAAAAGATTTTCATAAGTTATTCCACGGCACATTTGTCATTACAATATCTTAATATATGTACTTATGAAAATCTTTTCTTTTGAGTTGTTACCATAATTGTTTATAAATTTATGCAAATTACTTGAAAAAAAAGCAAAACCAATATATAATATCACTATATTAGAAAAAGGTGTATCCGTAAGGACAAAAGAAAAAATGGAGGTATAAAAAATGGCGACAAGAGAAAAAAATATATGGATATTGTTAGTATTTTTATTAGCAGGATTAGTAGTAGGGGGATTACTTGGAAAATTAGCAGCAGGAGTTCCATGGCTTTGGTGGTTATCATATGAGCAAGAATTCGGATTACAAAGTCCATTAGTAGTAGATTTAAGTGTTGTTCAATTGACATTTGGACTAATGTTTAAAATAAATGTTGCAAGCATTATTGGTATGATATTAGCTATATTTATATATAAAAAAATATAACAATTGTGGGACAAATATAAATAGAAAGAGGGTTTAATTTGTCACTAAAAATAAAAGAATTACCAGAAACAGAAAGGCCATATGAAAAGTTAGAACTATATGGAGAAAAAATGTTATCAAATGCAGAGTTATTAGCTATAATAATAAAGTCTGGAACTAAAGATGAAACTTCGGTGCAAATAGCACAAAGAATATTAAACTTAAATTATGACCCACAAATGGGAGATTTAAGTTTTTTAAAAAGTGTAAGTCTGCAAGAACTTATGCAAATTAAAGGTATAGGACGAGTTAAAGCAATACAACTTAAGGCAGTTTGCGAGTTGGCTATTAGAATGTCAAAACCTTCGAATTATAAAAAAGTGCAGATAAAAAGCACAGCACATATTGCAGATTTAGTTATGGAGGAATTAAGACTTGAAAAGCGTGAATATGTAAAATTATTTTTGCTAAATAATAAAAATGAAATATTAAAATGTGTTGATGTAGCAGTAGGTGGTACTAATTTTGCAAATATAAATATTAAAGAAATTATAGCAGAGGCATTAAAAATAAAGGCACCTAAAATACTATTGGTA
>CAKPQY010000093.1 GCA_934179885.1 uncultured Clostridia bacterium | reverse complement strand
ACATATGCTTCATTGATGTTTTTTATCTTAACTAAAATTATTGGTATATCTCCTGAAATTCCATATTTCCACAATTCACTTTGTTCATATTTTCTTTTTGGTAATTTATCTAAATTTAGTTTTTTAGTTGGATTACTAAATATGATATATGATAAGATTTTTTGATAGTTTCTTATTTGTGTTCCTTTTATTCTTAGATATCTGCTTTGCGCTTCATTTTTTGCTTTTGATAATTCAAATGCTTTTTGTATATTTTCTTCTATTTTATATTTTTTAATATTTTCAATTGCTTTTTCTTTATCTTCCCCTACTGAAATAATTAAATTTATTGTTGCTTTTTGGCCTGGTTTTACTTTCATTGTTCTTTTTAATGCTACTACTGGTTCTGTAACTAATCCTATTTTTTTAGAAAATGGTTTTGAATTTTTAACCATTTGTGGTGTATCAATATTTCCTCTTCCAATGAACTTTTCTTCGTCAATTTCGTATTCTAAATCCCCAATTATTTCATTATGTGTGGATAAATTTGCACACATATACATTTCTTCTTCATGTTCATCTCTTTTTCTTCTTTTTACCACTATACTATTTGTTTCATGGTCAAAATCGAATATTAAAAATAAATTATTAAATGCTGGATGTGCGTAATCTTGTTCTTTTCTTGAAAGTACTGGTTCAAAATGTGATGTTATTTCTAATATTTCTTCTTCATTTCCTATATTTTCTAATGTTAATTGTCTTATTTCAACAGGCTCATCAGGTGCTACTATTGTTTCTATTTTTGTTTTTATATTGTCATTTATCATTTCTTGTTCTATTTTATCTGGCATAAAACTGATTTGATATTTGTTATTTGGTTTATAATTTGAACTCCATATTTTTTTTGATTTGATATTTTTTATATTAAAGAATATCCCTTGTGGGTAATCATCTGTACTTTTGAATCTATTAATAAATTTATTTTTGTATACACTTACTCCTTCACCTTTTTGGTTCATTGCTATTAAATAATTTTCATTTGCTATTACATTTCCTCTTATAAGTTTTTCATCTACTTTTTTATAAGTGTCTTTTATATAATCTTCATAATCTACATATTTTAATTTTTCTACTTTTTCTTTATTTTCCTTTGTAATTATTGCTGTTTCCGGCATTCTTTCTTGTAATAATATATTTACTGCACTTATTTCTGGATTTTTTATAAATCTTTTTTGCAAAATATTATTATTAAATAAATTGTTAATTGATAATAATATTAATCCTTGATGATGTGCCATATATGTTTTTACAACACTAAATTTTTTTCCTTTTTCTAGTCTTTCAGGTGTAAAATCAATTGATTCATAAAATCCATATTTTCCATACATTCCCTATTGTTCAAGTCTTTTTAGATTTTGATATACTTCTTTTGGATAATCTGTTATTGCCAAAACACTTCCATATGAAGCTACTACCATTTCATCAGCTAGTCCTCTTTTTAGCCCAAGCCACGGAATTCCAAAGGCTTTATATTGATAATTTGAGTGTAAGTCTTTTAAGTTAAATGCCGCTTCTGATATTCCCCATGGTATTTGCAATTTTTTTGCATATTCCATTTGACTCATAATCATAAATTTACATGATTCATCTAAAAGACTTCCTTTATATTTTGGAATGTTTATATTTGGCATTAAATATTCAAATGCTGTTCCAGACCATGATATTAGTCCTTTATATTTTTCAAGTGTTGTTAATGTTCTACTTAAGGAATTCCAATGTTTTGCTGGTACATCTTTTTTTGCTATCGCTACTAAACTTGCTTGTCTTGCTTCTGATGCTAGTAAATCATAGTATGAGTTTGTTAGTTTGTTTTCTTCTATATTGAATCCAATTGAAAATATTTGTTGTTGTTTTAGATATAGTTTTGAAAAGTCGGTGTTTTTGATTAAGTTATTTATAATTTCTAATAATGTTGCTATTTCGGATGTTAGAGGTCGGAGGTTAGAGGTTGGAGGTTGGAGATTGGTGTTTCTAACCTCTTTTCCACTAACTTCTAACTTCTCTTCTAACCAAGTTTTAATAACATATAGATATCCAACAAAATTTCCACTATCTACTGTTGATATATATCTAGGAATTAGTGGTTCTTTTGTTTCTGTGTTGTACCAATTATATAAATGCCCATTCCATTTTTGCAAACTATCAATTGTATGAATTATATTTTTTAATATTTCTAACGCTTTATCAAAATCTATATATCCCAGGTCATGCGCTGAAATAACCGCAACCATTGATAATCCAATATTTGTTGATGATGTTCTTTTTACTATTTTATTTTTTCTGTCTTCTTGATAATTATCTGGCATTAAATAATTATTTTCTTCATTTAAATATTTTTCAAAAAATTCCCAAGTTTTTCTTCCTATTTCTAAAAGGTAATCTTGTTCTTTTTGTGTTAATAATTCTTTTGATTCTTTTTCTTCGTTTTCTTTACTTATATACCACATTACAGCAGGTGCAATGAGCCATAAAATTCCTAACAATATTGCTATGATACTTTTATCTTGTAAATAAATTATAAGTGATATTATCCCTGCAATTACATTTATAAACATATTTTTATAGTATGATATAAAATCTGTTTTAGCTAGCTTTTCTGCTTCTTCTGATGTTGTCCACTCCAATAAATTTCGATGTGTAATTAGTAATCTATATATTGTTTTTGCAATTGACTTTAAAGCAGAATATGCTTTATATGGCACACATCCAAGTGAAATTATTGCTCTTAAAAATATTCCTTTTAGTCCAGAAATTTGTGGTGTAAATGTTTTTTGTTTTTCTTCTCCATCCTTTTTTGCTATTAAATAATTAAATAATTCTAATATATAAGGTGTTATTTCTATCAATATCAATAATGTGTCAATTCCGAATATATCAATATTGAAAATGCTTCTTACTATATTTATATAAATTAATGCTACTAATATTGAAATTTCAAATAAACTTCTTCTCAAATTATCAAATATCTTATATTTTGATAGCAAATTTAATGGACTTTTATGACCTAGCCATTCTATTATTTGCCAGTCCCCTCTAATCCATCTTGATAATCTATTCATAAAGCTTGTATATTTTGTAGGATATCCATCCATTAACATTACATCTGATACTAGTCCACACCTTAAATAGCATCCTTCTAGCAAATCGTGGCTTAATACTGTGTTTTCTGGAATAGCATTTTCCATAACTTTAGAAAATACTTTTAAATCATATATTCCCTTACCTGTGAAAATTCCTTCTTTAAAATTATCTTGATATATATCTGAAATTGCATTTGTGTAACTATCGATGCCTCCTGCTCCTGCAAATATTTTTGTGAATATTGTTTTGTAACTTATATCTAGATTTATTCCTACTCTTGGCTGCATTATTCCATAACCTTCTACTACTATATTTTTTTGTTCATCTATTACAGGTTTGTTTAAAATATGCGCCATAGCTCCTATCAGTTCTTGTGCTGAATTTAAAATCAAGTCTGTGTCTGCATCTAATGTTATTACATATTTGATATTTTTTAATATTTGTTTTGTTTCTTCATTTTCTATATTCTCTTTAATTGTATTTATTTTAAACGGATTTTTTTGATGTAATATATATTCATTAAATTGATTTAATAGTCCCCTTTTTCTTTCCCAGCCTAGATAGCAGTTTTCCTTTTCATTCCATTGTCTTTCTCGATATATAAAACTGAATATTGGTAAGCCTTCATTTTGATATTTGTTGTTTAATTTTTCTACCTGTTTTAATCCTTCTTGAATTACTTCTTCATCAAATTTTTCTTGTTTTAGACTACTTTGTGAGCAGTCTCCTAATAATGCAAAATATAGATTTTCTGATTTATTTGCTAAATAGAATTTTTCTAAATTTCCCATCATTTCTGCTACTTTTTCTTTATTTTTTAAAATTGTTGGGATAACTACAAATGTGGCATGTTCTGCATCTATTCCATTTAAAAAATCTATTTTAGGTATTAATTTTGGTTTTACGGTTTTATTTAAAATATATTGAATTATTTGAATAGCTACTTCACTTGATGGTATTAAAAATAGTATGAAACTTAATATTGAAATTCCTGTATTTTGTATTTTTAAATTTAAAATGTAACTTAGAAAAGCTGATAATAATATACTTAGAATTGTTACTGAGAAAATGTATATTTTTGCTTTATTTTGTTCAGTTTTTTTCCTTTTTGTGCTATATTCTAATTTATCATATAATTTATTTATTCCTTTATCAATTAAATAATATCCTATATGAGCTTTTTTGTTATAGCCTTCTTTTTCTAAATTTTCTTGTGCTAATTCCAACATTTTTCTTGCAATATATATTTCTGATATCTTTGTTTTTTTGCTTATTTCTTTGATTTTTCCTCTATAATAATCTTTTGTTTTGTAATC
>CAKPQY010000092.1 GCA_934179885.1 uncultured Clostridia bacterium | reverse complement strand
ATATTTCTTTTCTGCCTCTTTTAAACTATCACTTAATAATTCAAATAAAGATTTATGAGAATCTAATCCAATATCAGATGTTCCTTTAGGACCATTATGTCCAAGTCTTGTACCTTGTCCACCAGCCATTGTTACAACTGCAAGTTTTCCACTTTCTATAGCATGCTTTCCAATATTTTCATAGTATTTATAATCATCATATAATTTATCTTTGTCCAAATATTCCATTGGCTCAATTATATCATCATTTTCTGTACTTTCTTTTGTATTATTATCATATAGACTTTTTATTAATTCAAAATCAATATTTAAAATTTGTTCTAATAATTCTTTTTTCTTTTTTTCATCTAAATTTTCATATCCATTTAATAAATGTTCTTGATTGTATTTTTTTAATATAACTTTTACTTTTTCTAATGTTTCGTCCATAATTTTCATCCTTTCAACATTTAGTGTTATATTATATCTTATATACTATTTTAAGAAAATTATCAAGTACTTTACTAATTTTTTATATGATAACTTTTACAATAATTTTTCTACACCAGAAGTAGACAATACTTTATTATAATTTTTAGCAATATTACTAACATCTTCATAAACTTCATTAATATCATAACAATCTACTATTTTCATATCATTATTATTTATCCAATTTTCTATATTTTTATTAGCATTATTAATATAACTTTCTTTACCTTTAACAAAAATTATTGTTTCTCTACCATTATCATTAGCACTTTTTATCTCCTTAAATTTACTTACATTATCATTTTTCCAATCTATTTTTGTTATCTTATCTTTTTCTTCTTTAGTTAAATTCACGTTTGATAATAACTTATCAACAGTTCCATTTAAATCATTTTCCGTCATAATTATAACATTATTATCTTTTTTTAAATTTTAATTAATATAAGGTTAACTTATCATCACAAAATGATAATCACTCGCATAAAACAAACATACTTTTTCATGATTTTTATTTTTTTGTACCATTAACAAATCAACCCTTTCAATTTCATAAAGAAATCTTTTTTCTTTAGAATATTCTTAATTTTTAACACTGGTAAATTTTACCATTTATTTTTTTATATGTCAAGAATATTTCAATAATATTTCAATAATATTTCATTGACTTTTTTCGACTTTTTTAATAAATGTATAAATTTATATAAATTGTAAATAATTAATTTAAAGAATATTTTACAAAAAAAGTTTTTTGGAGGTAACTTATGAAAAAATTTTTAAATAAAAGCAAAAATTCCAAAATAGGAATTATAATTACTTTAATCTTATTATTATTTTTATATACAATAATATGCTCTATTTCATATGTTGAAGCTGTTTCTACCGATATAAGTGCTAGTGTATTTAGATTACATGTAATAGCAAATAGCAATAGTGATGAAGATCAAGCTTTAAAATATAAAGTAAGAGATAGTTTATTAAATTATATGAATAACATTTGTAAAGACTGTAGCTCAAAAGAAGAAGCTATTAATCTTGTTTCTGAACATCAAGAAGAATTTAAGCAAGTTGCTTTAGAAACAATAAGAAAAGAAGGATATTCTTATGATGTAAAAATAGAAATTGGAAATTTTGAATTTCCTACAAAACAATATGGTGATATTTCACTTCCTGCTGGTTTTTATGATGCTTTAAAAGTTGAAATAGGAAAAGCTGAAGGTAGAAATTGGTGGTGTGTAATGTTCCCTTCTCTTTGTTTTGTAGATATATCTTCTGGAATTGTACCTGAAGAATCAAAGGAAGAGCTTCAAAACGTTTTATCTGATGAAGAGTATGCTATAATATCTGATAATTCTAATCCTGGCATAAAGTTTAAATTTAAGCTATTAGAGTTCTTTACAAATAATGGTTTATTAACAGCAAAGAATTAATAAAGATTTGAGTTCGAAAAAACCAAAACTTAAATAGCACAAACTCTTGCAATACTTCACCCTTTATGGTATATTTTAGTAAGACAAATTATATACTCGGGAGGAATTCATTTGGAAAAATTAGTAATATCAGGACCAACACCATTAAAAGGTGAAGTAGAAATAAATGGAGCAAAAAATGCAGCGGTAGCAATTTTACCTGCTACATTATTAATAAATGGAATTTGCACAATAAACAATCTTCCTAATATAAGTGATGTACAAATTCTATGTAAAATATTAGAAGAAATGGGAGCAAAAATAGTTTGGAACACTCCTAATGAAATTACAATAGATACAAGAAATATAAATACAACTCAAGCACCTTTAGATTTAACAAGTAAATTTAGAGCTTCTTATTACCTTATTGGAGCAATGCTTGGCAGAACAGGAGAAATAGAAGTTGGTATGCCAGGTGGTTGCAAATTAGGTGCACGCCCTATTGACCAACACATCAAAGGATTTGAATTATTAGGTGCAACTGTTGAAATTGGAAAAGGTACAATATCAGCTAAAGCTTCTTGTCTAACAGGAAATTCTATTTATATGGATGTTGTTTCTGTAGGTGCAACAATAAACGTAATGCTAGCTGCTGTTTTAGCAAAAGGGACAACAATTATAGATAATGCTGCAAAAGAACCTCATATAGTTGATGTCGCTAACTTTTTAAATACAATGGGTGCAGACATAAGAGGTGCTGGAACAGACGTTATAAAAATTAATGGAGTTGAAAAATTACATGGAAATTGCACATATTCTGTAGTCCCTGACCAAATAGAAGCAGGTACTTTTATGTTAGCAGCAATAGCTTCAAAAGGAGATTTATTAATAAAAAATTGTATTACAAAGCATTTGGAATGCATAACAGCTAAAATATTAGAAATAGGTGGAAATGTAGAAGACTATGGTGATAGCATTAGAGTTTGGTATAGCAAAAGACCAAATAAAGCTAATATTAAAACACTGCCATATCCAGGATTTCCAACAGATTTACAACCTCAAATGGGTGTAGTTTTAGCTACTGCAAATGGTACAAGTATTATAAATGAAAGTATATGGGAATCAAGATTTCAATATACAGCTGAATTAAATAAAATGGGAGCTAAAATAACTGCCCAAGGTAAATCTGCAATTTTTGAAGGTGTTGATGAATTATTTGGAGCTCCTGTATATTCAACAGATTTAAGAGCTGGTGCAGCATTAATTGTTGCTGGTGTTTCTGCTAATGGTACTACAGAAGTTTATAATCTAGAACACATTGATAGAGGATATGAAAATATAGAAGAAAAATTCAGAAAAATAGGTGCTAATATACAAAGAGTAAAAGAATAATATTTATTTGCTTATTTAGTACCACATCATTAAACAAATAAATTAAATAAATAAATTTAACGAAGAATTTTAAATTAGCAAAGGATGAAATAGAAATGTTAAATTTTTGTAGCTTATATAGTGGAAGTAGTGGAAATAGCTTACTTGTAGAAACAGAAAACACTAAATTATTAATTGATGCAGGGGTTAGCAGTAAAAAAATAGAAACAGCTTTAACAAATCTAGATATCGACCCTTCTTCAATTGATGGAATATTAATAACACATGAACACTCTGACCATGTGCAAGGTTTAGGAACATTTTCAAAAAAATATGACTTGCCTGTTTTCGTAAATCAAAAAACATTAGATGCAATGCCTAAACAAAAGGAAAAAATCTCTGAAAAAAATATTAAAAAATTTAAAATAGAAGAAAAATTTGAAATTGGTGATATTCAAATTAAACCTTTTTCAATACCACATGATGCTGCAAATCCATGCGGCTTCAATATTTTTAAAGATAACAAAAAAATTAGTATTGCAACAGACATTGGACATATGACAAATGGAATATTAAAGAATTTAGAAGATAGTATTTTTGTTTTATTAGAATCTAACTATGACCCAGAAGTTCTAAAATTTTCTAGATATCCATATCAATTAAAATCTAGAATAGCCGGTCCTACTGGTCACTTATCTAATGAATCAGCAGGAAAAACAATTTCACATCTTCTAAATTCCGGCTTACAACAAGCAATGTTAGGACATTTAAGCAAAGAAAGTAACTTTCCTGAACTTGCTTATAAAACTGTTATTGATGAAATATTATCAAGCAATTATAATGAAAATTCTTTAAAATTAAGTGTAGCAAGTAGAGATGTTCCTGGAAGTATAATATCCTTTTAGGGACGTTTCTCAAACGGACATTTTTGTCCATTTTGTACCACATGTTTGTCCAAAAGAGACGGTTCTTTTTTTAATGTTTACAGAATTTATTTTATAAATTCTGCATAAGTTATCCGTAATTCACTACGTTCAAACGGCTAACTTAATTTGGGACAGATCTTAAATAATAGGAGTTTTTAAAATGTTAACAATAAATGTAATATGTATTGGAAAAGTAAAAGAAAAATTTTTTAAAGATGCAATAGATGAATATTCTAAAAGATTATCTAAATATTGCAAATTAAATATTTTAGAAT
>CAKPQY010000091.1 GCA_934179885.1 uncultured Clostridia bacterium | reverse complement strand
GCAAACAAAAAGCAAGTCCAATTAATCCAATATTATATTTTTGAATTAAATAACATAAAGGAACTCTTACGCAAATTCCACCTATAAAAGCCATCATTCTAATTGCCTTAGTATTTTTATTAGCTGATAAATATGCTCTATAATTGCATCCAGCCACATCAGCTATGAATTCAATTGAATATATCCATATGTATGGATTACAATTTTCCCAAGGAATTTTATTTCCAAGGATTAGCCACAATGGATATATAAATATTGGAATAAATGCAATTGCCAAAATATTTCCATATAACTCGACAGTATCCACTTTTTTTAGGAAATTATCTGTTTTATTTTCAATATCATTTGAATATTGAACTAAAAGTCCAGAATAATATCCTTCGATTATTTCACATAAAGTATCAATTATTGTTACACATACACAATGAATAGCATAAATATTAGTACCAAAAGAACTTGCTACACTTGTATAATATATATTAACTATTCTTTGAATAATTTTATTAAATATTAAATCTTTTGCAAAATATAGTATTTGTTTTATATAGTTCAAACTACTACTATACAATTTGTATTTAGAAAATATTAACAATAACATAGTATTTACAAGTTGAGATATTATTGTTGCTACATAAATTCCAACTTCATTATACCCTAGTTTTATACTTATATAATCTCCTGTTATATTTATTAAAGAGGAAACAACTATTGCAATCCAAATTTTATTTGTTTTATTATCAATTTTCAATATATTTTTAGGAACATAGCCTATTGCCAATAATGGCAACTGTATTGCTTTCAATTTTAATATTGTAGTTAATATCTGCCTTGCTTCATTTTCTAAATTATAAACATATGTTATTTGATTTGAAAAAATAAAAATTAATATAGCAATCACTACAGAACTAATTAATTCTATTAACATTGCTGAGCTATTGACCTTCTTAGAATTATCTCTAGCTCTAGCTAACACTATTGCATGTGCATTACTTATACAAGCTTGAATAGTATTAATTGCCCAATTTAAAGTGACAAAAGAAGAAAATACAATTATTGCAGTTTTTCCTATAGAATTAGACATAGACTTATCTATAGTAACTAATAATGTATTTGTAAACTCAACTAGTATATATGGCAAAACAAATAAGAATGTCTTAAAAATATTTTTATTAAATTTTTGTTTCATTTTTTTCTCCATTACATGTTTTTATAAACTCTTCAAATATTTTATTATGATCTTTATTAACTTTGTATAAGCTTTCTGGATGAAATCTAAAGGCCACATAAAAAGTTTTATCAGGTGATTCAACTCCATCAATATACCCATCTTCACATATACAATTTACTATTAAATTTGGATGTGTATCTATTGTTTTTTTATGCCTAGAATTAACTTCAATTTCTTCTTTTTCTATAATTTTTGAAAATTTTGTATTATTAATTAATCTTACAGAATGTACATATAAATCATTCGTATTATGTTTTTCAGGATTTTCTATTAGTTTAGTTGTTCCTCCTAGTGCTCTAGCCATAACGTTTTGACCACAGCAAATACCAAGAGTTGGTATATTATTCTCATAGCAATATTTAGCTACTATCATTTCATAATTGTCACAAGCTCCTCCACCTTGAAATAATATTCCATCACATAAATTTATTTGAGCAATTAAATTATTATATTCATCTTTAGATAAATTATTTTTCCATTTATCTTCAACATCAATTTTTTCATCTTTTGGTAATATTATACCTATTGCTATACCTCCATTATCAAAAATAGCTTGCTTTATTTCATCTCTTATAAACATATTTGGTCTTATTTCATCTTTTAAAAAATGTTTTGAAACTATACCAATAATTGGTTTTTTATTTAAATTCATATTTACCTCACCTATTATATAAAAGTAATAACTTGATTTAGTATACAATAAAATACAAAAAAATCCAATATTTTCTTGAAAAAAGTATAATAATTCATATATAATGTTTTTAGAAAGAGAACAAAGTTCGTAAGATGTAGCTTAACCGCTCCAATAAGTAAAATGGTATTAGACAAAAGAATAGTTCAAAAGACTATTCTTTTTCCAATTTTTATGGTATAATATACAAAGTTTAAAATGGAGGAAAAAAATTATGGGATTTTTTGATAAATTAAAAACAGGACTAAACAAAACAAAAACATCATTTGATGAAAAAATAAACAACGTATTCAGCAACTTCAGAAAAGTAGACAAAGACTTTCTAGACGAACTAGAAGAAGTACTAATAATGTCAGACATAGGAATGGATACATCAGTAAAAATAATATCAAATTTAAGAGAAAGAATAAAAAAAGAAAACATAAAAGATGAAGAAGATGTAAAACGAGCATTAAGAGAAGAAATGCAAAAAATATTAGATGTAACAGATATCAGCTTACACCTAAATACAAAACCATCAGTAATTCTAGTAGTTGGAGTAAACGGAGTAGGAAAAACAACATCAATTGGAAAAATGGCAAACAGATTAGCAAAAGATGGCAAAAAAGTAGTAGTTGCTGCAGCAGATACATTTAGAGCAGCAGCTGTTGAACAACTAGAAATATGGGCAAAAAGAGCAGGAGCAGACATTGTGAAAAGAGAAGAAGGGGTTGACCCTGCATCAGTAGTATTTGATGCAATTAAAAAGACAAAAGAAAACGGAGCAGATATATTAATAGTAGACACAGCAGGAAGACTTCACAATAAAAAATATTTAATGGACGAATTAAATAAAATTCAAAAAGTAATTAATAAAGAAATGCCAGATTCAGATAAAGAAGTCCTATTAGTAATTGATGGAACAACAGGTCAAAATGCTATTCAACAAGTAAAAGCATTTAAACAAGAAGCTGACATTACAGGAATTGTACTTACTAAATTAGATGGAACAGCAAAAGGTGGAGTAGTAATTGGAATTGTTGAAGAAAATAAAATTCCAGTAAAATTCATAGGAGTAGGAGAGCAAATAGATGACATGGAAATCTTCAATTCAGAAGATTTTGTTAAGGCAATAATTTAATGTCCCAAACAGAACCGTCCCCAATGGGACAATGGAGGTAAAAAATGGAAAAAAAGAAAAGCAAAACAAGAATGACTATTGTAATGCTATTTATATTAATATTTGCAATAGGAACATATATAAACTTAAGAGGAACCTATTTACAATACAAAGAACTAGGAGAAAATTATGTACAAGCATTTTTTACAAATATAAGCTATAAATATATTACTTTTGGAATAAACTTTGTAGTAATATACTTTTTAATTTACTTTACAAATAGAGGAATAAAAAAAGGCTTAAAACCATTTTTTAAAAAAGAAAATAAAGAGATGCCAAAAATATTAAACAAATCAATAGCATTTGTGGTTTCAGTTATTGTAAGCACATTAATGTCTAACATATTAATGAAAAAAATTCTGTTGTGCTCAAGCAATGCATCATTTGGAGTAACAGACCCAGTTTTTGGCTTTGATATAGCATTTTATATGTTCCAAAAACCATTAATTGAAACACTATTAATATATTTTATAGGAATAATAGTAGGACTAACAATATATATGGCAGTTTATTACATTATAATATTTAATAAATATTTTGATGGTGTAGATGGAAAGATGATAAAAGAAAGTTTGCTAGTTAAAAAACTATTAAGAAATCTTGCATTAATTATAATTAGTGTAGCTCTATATACTGCTTTAAGTGTAACAAATATTTCTCTTAACAAAATGTTAACAATTAAAAATGAAACAGCTTCATCTGAAAATATAGAAATAATAGGAGCAGGATATACAGATGTAATGGTTCAAAGATGGGGATATTTAATATTTTCAGTAGTTATTGTTATAGCTGCATTAAGAGCAATAAAAGCATTTAAAAACAATAATACATCAAAAGTCCTTAAAAATATAGCTATAATACCAGGATATTTAGTAGTGATGTTTTTAGTAATAATAGTATTCAATTTGATTTTTGTAAATTCAAATAAACTAGATAGAGAAAAAGAATATTTAGAAGATAATATAAAGTATACTAAAACTGCTTATAATATAGACATATCAGAAGAAAGTTTAGAAAACACAGGAACAATTACACAAACAGAGGTTAGTGAAAACGCTGATATAATAGATAATATAAAAATGATAAATGAAGATGTAGTATTAAAAACACTAGATTATAATCAAACAGGAACAGGATATTATTCATACAGAAATGCAAATATTGCAAAATATAAAATATCAGGAGAAGATAAATTAGTATACATAGCTGCTAGAGAAATCACAAATTCAGGTAGAACATATAACAATAAAACATATGAATATACACATGGAAAAGGACAAATTGTTATTGATAGTACATCTACAACAGAGAATGGAAGCATAAACTATATTCAAAAAGACATATCTGGTAAAGATGACCAGCTAGGAACAACTGTACAATATATATATTTCGTACTAGAATCAATGTATACAATAGCTACA
>CAKPQY010000090.1 GCA_934179885.1 uncultured Clostridia bacterium | reverse complement strand
GATAAGATATCCCATACCGTAAGGTAGTAAGATTCCACGTAGACTATGTGGTTGATAGGTTGGAGGTGTAAGTGCAGTAATGCATTAAGCTGACCAATACTAATAAATCGAGGGCTTAACCACAAAACGTTAAGTTAAAAAAAGTAATCGGAACAAGAATCCTAAAACAAAATTTCATCTATGTATTTTTGAGTGTGCTTAAACACTATAAAAATTGAATAAAATATAAAAAATTGGAAAAAATATTAAAAAGTACTTGCAAAAAGAAATTATATATAGTATAATTCAAAAGTACAAAAAATAAGTTATCAATTTTCTGGTAACGATGACATTTAGGGTAATACCTGTTCCCATTCCGAACACAGAAGTCAAGCCTGAATGTGCCGAAAATACTTGTGGGTTACCCTGCTGGGAAGATAGGTTGTCGCCAGATTTTATATATATTCCTCTTTAGCTCAGTTGGTAGAGCGCTCGGCTGTTAACCGATAGGTCGTTGGTTCGAGTCCAACAAGAGGAGCCATAAAGTAGCAGATAAGAAATTATCTGTTATTTTTTTATATTATAGGAAAATTTTCCGATTTTCCTATAATATAAACACTTTGCACAGAAAATTTCTTTGAAATTTTCGCGCACGAACAAAGACGGGGCATGCGAAAAATCTAAAAGGTCAAAAAAATTTAATCATGCCCCTTTTGTTATGTGTTCGCTAGTTTTTACAATTAAAATCATATATAATATTAAAAAAGTGAAAAAGGAATGGCCTATTTAGACCGTTCCTTAAGATATTTGTTTTTTGTTGCCTGTCCACCACGAATATGCCGTTCAGCCTTATTTTTAGCAAGAATTTCAGCTGAAGTAGAATCTGGCATAATCTCTGTAAGGTAAACATAGACAGTGCTTTTAGAAATGCCAAAAACTTTAGCAGTTTCACGGACAGTAGAACGATGAGTATTAAAATAGTCAACGACACTTTTTACTAATTGTTCATTTTTCATATTAAATCCTCCAACATAAAACAAAACAATAAAGTTAGCAATAATATTATATAATAATTATAAAAAAATAGAACTAAAATATAAAACAATATTGTTTTTTTATAGAAAAATATATATAATGATGATGGTGATAAAATGAATAATAATAAGATAGGAATATTTGATTCTGGAATAGGTGGAGTAACAGTCCTAAAAGAAATATTAAAGATTCTACCAAATGAAAATTATATATATTACAGTGATTCAAAAAATAATCCATACGGAGACAAGTCAGATGAAGAAATCTTTAATATGTGTGATAAAATTGTAAAAGAATTTATAGAACAGAAATGTAAAGCAATAGTAATTGCATGTAATACAGCAAGCGCAAAAGCAGCAAAAAAATTAAGAGAAAAATATCCAAATCAAATAATAATAGCAATAGAGCCAGCATATAAAATGGTACATGATTTTGCATATGAAAAACCAACATTAGTAATGGCAACAAAAGGAACAATTGAAAGTGAAAAATTTCATAAATTATATGAAAAATATGATAATCATAAAACATATCTAATGCCATGTCATGGACTAGCAGATATAATAGAAGAAGGAAATGAAGAAAAAATAAAATTGTATTTAAAAGAAAATTTATCAGAATATGCAGGTAAAGTAGAAAATGTTGTTTTAGGATGTACACATTATCCATTGGTACAAGAACAAATTAAACAAGTTTTGGGAAATGTAAAATTCTTTAATGGTGCATCTAATTTAGCAAAACATTTGAAAGATGTTTTAGAAGAGAATAATTTAATATCATCTTCTAATATAAAAGGAAAAATTAAATTTGAGGACTCAAGTAATTCAGAATATAAGAAGAAGAGATTTTTTGAGACACTTGGGACATAATATAATTTTGATAAAAAAGTTTGGAGGAATTAAAAATGCCTAATTGGGGAGAACATTTATTAATTGCAAATAAAATATTAAAAAAAGTAAAAATTGATGAAAACTTATTCCTTTTTGGAAATATATTGCCAGATGTACAAGACGGATTTTTAGTAAAAGGCATATCAAACATACAACCACACAAAATAAATCATTATGATTTAAATGGAGAAAATTACAATCCGAACAATAAGAAAGAATATGAAATTTTTTATGAAATGTATTCTAAAAAAATGGATAATCCTATAATAATAGGATATTTAGTTCATTTAATGACAGATTCATTATGGAATGACATTTTTTATAATGGAAAATGTGTAAAAGAAAATGATAAATTAATAGGTTTTATAAATAAAAATGGAGAGTTAATAAAAGGGGATAAAGATGATTTAAGAAAAAATAAACAAAAAGATTTTGGAATTTTTAGTTTATATATTTATAAAAATCATAATATGAAATTACCTAAATTTAGTTTAGAGGTATCAAAAAATGCTAATATTATAGAAAATATTAATATAAATGATGAAGATGTTAAAAAGGTTGTAGACTATATAAATGAAACAAAAATAGATGCAAATAATCAAAATCAAGAAATGCAAGTATTTACAATAGAAGAGTTAGAAAAACAAATTGATAATACAGTTGATGTCGTTTATAAATTCTTGAATGAATTCTGCATCAGAAGTTCAAATGGCAGAATATTAGAAAAATAATAGTAAAAAATATACAAAAAAATGTTTGTAAAACTATTGACAATTGAAAATCAAAAATATATAATAAGACCAAACAAAAAATCGTAGATAATTTGTTCTACAAAATTTTTTAGGAGGTCTTTTTATGATATCAACATTACATATTAAAAATATAGGAATTATAGATGATTTAAGTATAGATTTAAATGAAGGATTAAATGTATTAACAGGCGAAACAGGAGCTGGAAAAACACTAATAATAGACTCATTGGAAATAATATCAGGTGGAAGATTTTCTAAAGAAATGATTAGAAAAGGTGAAACAAATTCATTTGTAGAAATATGTATGTATGAACCAGAAAATGAAAATTCAATAGATGGAAATATTATAGTTTCTAGAGAAATAAATTCAAATGGAAAAAATATGTGTAAAATAAATGGAAGAATGGTAACAGTAAATGAACTTAAAAATTTTATGAGCAAATTTATTGAAATTCATGGACAAAATGACAACCAAAGTTTGTTAGATAATAAATTTCATTTAAAATATTTGGATGGATATATTGGAGAAGAATTATCAAATATCAAAAGTGAATATAAAGAAAAATATCAAAGATATCTAGAAATAAAAAGAGAATTAAAAGCAAATTATGGCGATGAAAAAGAAAGAGAAAGAAAATTAGATTTATTAAAATATCAAGTAAATGAAATAGAAGAAGCTAATTTAAAAGAAAATGAAGAAGAACAGCTAGAAGAAAAAAGAAAAATAATGCTTAATTCAGAAAAAATATCAAAAAATTTAAATGAAGCAGATATAGCAATTGGAGAAAATAGCATAGACAGCTTAAATGTAGCAATACGTGCTTTAGAAAAAATAGAGAACATAGATAATGTATATGAGAAAATATCAAGTGATTTAAAAAATATATATTACGAATTACAAGAAATTTCAAGAGATATATCAAATTACAAAGATGATGTGTGTTTTGATGAAGAAGAAAGAAATGAAATAGAAGAAAGACTTGATTTAATATATTCATTAAAAAGAAAATATGGAAATAATATAAGAGAAATAATTGATTATAAAAATGAAATACAAGAAGAAATTGAACATATAGAAAATTTAGATGAATATAATAATAAATTAAAAAAAGAACTAAAAGAAATAAAAATAGAAATGGTAAATTTAGCTCAAAAAATGAATAAATTAAGAAATGAATATGGAAAAAATTTGAGTCAAAATATAAATGATGTATTAGAAGAATTAGAGATGAAAAATGCTAAAATTAATATACATGTAGATTATAGTGAAGAAGAATTTTTTGAGAATGGAAAAGATGAAGTAGAATTCTATATAAGAACCAATTTAGGAGAAGATGAAAAGCCATTATCAAAAATTGCTTCAGGTGGAGAAATGTCAAGAATAATGCTAGCAATAAAAAAAGTTTTAGCTGATACAGATAAAATGCCAGTGCTAATATTTGATGAAATTGATACTGGAATAAGTGGAAAAGCAGCAAATGCTGTTGCAGAAAAATTAAATGGAATTTCTAAAAATCATCAAGTACTATGTATTTCACATTTACCAAGCATTGCAGCAATTGCAGACTATAATTATTTTATAAGTAAAAAGGTTGTTGATGAAAGAACTAATACTAATATAAAATTGTTGAATGAAAAGGAAACATTAGAAGAGATTGCAAGGATTTCTTCTGGTGAAATAA
The DNA here is from genome assembly GCA_934179885.1 of uncultured Clostridia bacterium. Classification (GTDB taxonomy): domain Bacteria; phylum Bacillota; class Clostridia; order TANB77; family CAG-508; genus CAG-269. The sequence goes on along the minus strand of CAKPQY010000090.1, from coordinate 166 downwards.
ATGAGACTACAATTAAATATGCTATGCAGTTGAGAAATAAGAAGGTAAGTTAAAAATGAGAATATGGAAGAAAAATTTGACATATAATAAATTAAATGCTAAAATATATTTAGCAATTGCAAATAATTCTTGAAGTTTTGCAAATAAAAAAGACTAGGTGTTGCAT
>CAKPQY010000089.1 GCA_934179885.1 uncultured Clostridia bacterium | reverse complement strand
ATGATTATATGAATCATTATCGACGATGTCTTAATCTCACTTGCAATATGAATACTAGTAGGAATAGCATATAGAAAAAAAGTTGCAGAATCTAAAATAAATAGTGCCGAGGAAGAAGCTAAAAAGATAGTTAATATGGCAAAAATTGAAGCGGAAAATTTAAAAAAGGCGAAAATAATTGAGGCAAAAGAAGAAATTGTGAATAGTAGAAACGAATTAGATCAAGAGATTAAAGAAAGAAGAGGCGAAGTACAAAGACAAGAAACAAGACTTATTCAAAAGGAAGAAAATTTAGACAGACGTTCAGAAAATTTTGAAAAGAAAGAAGAAGATTTAGAATTAAGACTAAAAGAATTAGAAGAACAAAAAGAAGAAATTCAAAAATTACATGAACAAGAGATTCAAGAACTTCAAAAAATTGCATCTTTAACAAGAGAAGAAGCAAAAACAAGATTGTTAAAAGAAGTAGAAAAAGATATAACAACAGAAAAAGCTGCTATAATTAGAGATGCTAATCAAAAAGCAAAAGAAGATATAAATAAAACTGCTAAAGAGTTATTAACATATGCAGTTCAAAAATGTGCAGCAGACCATTCTCAAGAAACTACAGTATCTATAGTAGCTCTTCCAAGTGATGAAATGAAAGGAAGAATTATAGGTAGAGAAGGTAGAAACATAAAAGCTTTAGAAACATTAACAGGAGTAGACTTAATAATAGATGATACACCTGAAGCAGTAGTTCTATCAGGATTTGACCCATTAAGAAGAGAAGTTGCAAAAATAGCTTTAGAGAAATTAATTGATGATGGAAGAATACATCCAGCAAAAATAGAAGAAGTAGTAGAAAAAGCAAAACAAGAATTAGAAGAAACTATAAAAGAAGAAGGAGAAAGAGCTGTCCTAGAAACTGGTGTAATTGGATTACATCCAGATATAGTAAAATTAATAGGAAAATTAAAATATAGGACAAGCTATGGACAAAATGTATTAAACCATTCAATAGAAGTTTCAAATTTAGCAAGAATTATGGCAGAAGAATTAGGATTAGATGCTAAACTTGCAAGAAGAGCAGGATTATTACATGATATTGGTAAAGCATTAGATCACGATATGGAAGGTACACACGTTGAAATTGGTGTAGAAGTACTTAAAAAATATAAAGAAAATCCATTAGTTATAAATGCAGTTGAGGCACATCATGAAGATGTTGAACCACAAACATTAGAAGCTGTATTAATCCAAGCAGCTGATGCAATAAGTGCATCAAGACCAGGAGCTAGAAGAGAAACATTAGAAGCATATATCAAGAGATTACAAAATCTTGAAGAAATTGCAGATTCATTTGATGGAGTTGAAAAATCATTTGCAATTCAAGCAGGTCGTGAAGTTAGAATACTTGTTAAACCAGACAAAATCAATGATGACCAAATGACTATTTTAGCAAGAGATGTTGCTAAAAAGGTTGAAAATGAAATGGATTATCCAGGTCAAATAAAAGTTAATGTTATTAGAGAAACTAGAGTAACTGATTTTGCAAAATAAAAAAGTTGTGACTGAAAAGTCGCAACTTTTTTTAGTCTACTGTTTTATTATATGAAACATGTAAACTTGATAAATTTTTAAATATATAGTATTATAATAAAGAAATAAAAAGAAGAGAAAGAGGGAGTTAAAATGAAGATTTTAGCAGTTGGTGATATAGTAGGTTCAGCTGGAGTAAATGAATTAAAAACAAGATTAAAAGAAATAAAAGAACAAGACAATATAGATTTTGTAATAGTAAATGGAGAAAATTCAGCAGAAGGTATGGGAATCACAGAAAAAAACTTTAATGACATCATATCACAAGGTGTAGATACAGTAACAATGGGAAATCATACATGGGGAAAGAAAGACATATTTAAATTTATAGATAATCCTAAAATAATAAGACCAGCAAATTATCCAGAAGGAGTTGTTGGTAAAGGATATAATATTTATAAATGCAAAGATAAAAAAATAGCGGTAATAAATTTAATAGGAAGAGTAGATATCAATATATTAACAGAAAATCCATTTTTGATAGCAAAAAAGATAATAGAAAAAATTCAAAATCAAGTTGATATGATATTTGTTGATTTCCACGCAGAAGCAACAGCGGAAAAAATAGCATTAGGATATTATTTAGATGGAAAAGTAACAGCTGTTTTTGGAACACATACACATGTACAAACAGCTGATGAAAAAATATTACCAAATGGGACAGCATATATAACAGATATAGGAATGACAGGACCAGAACATTCTGTAATAGGAATGGATATAAAAGCATCAATAAAAAGATTTGAAACAACACTTCCAGAAAGATATAAAATTGCAGAGGGAAAATGTATATTTAATGGAGTTATTTTTGAAGTTGATGATAATACTTCAAAAGTAACAAAAATAAGAAGACTATACATTAATTAGATAACATTGAACTTTGTGTCGAAAAAAGATTTTTATTGCGATGAAAACTTGAAAAAATTTCCAAAAAACTATTTACATTTTTTTCCAGAAGATATAAAATACCATCATAAAAGTTGCAACAAAAAATAAATTAATAATAGGAGGCAAAAGAAAATGGAAATTTTAAAAATTTCATCAAAATCAAATCCTAATTCAGTAGCAGGAGCAATAGCTGGATTAGTAAAAGAATCAAACAAAGCAGAAATGCAAGCAATAGGAGCAGGAGCATTGAATCAAGCTGTAAAGGCGGTAGCAATAGCAAGAGGATTTGTAGCTCCATCAGGAGTAGATTTAGTATGTATACCAGCATTTGCAGAGGTTGAAGTTGAAGGAGAAGATAGAACCGGAATTAAGCTTATTGTTGAGGCAAGAGCATAATATAAAATTGAAGATATTTTGTAGTAAAATACAGAATATCTTTTTTTGATTGTAGCAATAGTAGAAATTTTAGTTAATAAATACTTGACATTTTAAAATGAGTATGTAAAAATGTAACAAGAAAAAAGAAGGTATAAAAAAACTAAAGGGAGGAAAAAAGATGGAAAAAATAAGAGGATTTGAAATAGCAAAAGGATTTGAAGATAAAGGTATAAACTTACCAATTAGAAAAACAAAATATTCAGCAGGATATGATATGGAAGCAGCAGAAGATGTAACAATACCAAGTTTTAAAAAAGGAATGGCACCAACATTGGTAAAAACAGGAATAAAAGCATATATGCAAGATGATGAAGTATTAATGTTATATAATAGAAGCTCTAATCCAAAAAAGAAAGGATTAATACTAGCAAATAGTGTAGGAGTAATAGACAAAGATTATTATGGAAATCAAGATAATGATGGACATATAATGTTTGCATTTTATAACATAAAAGATGAAGATATAACTATAAAAAAAGGTGAAGCGATAGGACAAGGTGTTTTCCAAAAATATTTTGTAGCAGATGATGACCAAGCAGAAGGAGAAAGATTAGGAGGATTTGGTTCAACATCAAAATAGAATAACTAGTCTAACTATAAAAAAATAATAAAAAATTTTAGCTTGAAATTCTAGGCTTTTGGGCTAAAATTACATAAAAAGTCAAAATAAAAGCTTTGACTTTTTTCTTTTTTTGTAGTATAATAAGAATGGTTAAAAAATCCAATAAAGTTATTTCATATTGACTTAACTTTATAATATTTTTTTGCTGAAAAAAACCGAAGGGAGTTGACTTACATGTTTAATGTAGGAGATAAAATAGTATACCCAATGCATGGTGCAGGGACAATAGATTCAATAGAAGAAAAAGATATATTAGGTGAAAAACAATCATATTACATCTTAAAAATGCCAAGCAATGTCAAAGTAATGATACCAACAGCGAAGGCAGAAGAAGTAGGTGTAAGAAATATAATAGATAAACAATCAGCAGAAAAAGTTTTTAAAGTACTTAGTGAAGATGAAACTGAAATGGAAAAAAATTGGAATAAAAGATATAGAGACAATATGGATAAAATGAAAAGTGGAGACATATATGAAGTAGCCGATGTAGTTAGAAACTTAAGCTTTAAACAAAAAGAAAAAGGACTTTCTACGGGTGAAAAGAAAATGCTTAATAATGCTAAACAAATTTTAGTTAGTGAATTAGTTTTAGCAGAACATGCTAATCAAGAAGAAATAGAGGCACAAATTGAAAATAAAATAAACACTTCTTTTATGACTTTTAGAGCAGAAGGCGTTGAACAACAAAGCATTGTTAATAAATTCATTCCATTTGATGGAGATAATACTTCTACAAATATGTAGTACATAAAATGTTTAAAATATAGATATTATAAAGCCACAGGATTAGATGTCCTGTGCTTTGTATTTAATATTTTAAAGAAATTATTAAAAGCAATTATTAAAAAAAATTGCAATTTTATAAATTTTTTTGTTAAAATGTATTGACAAATTTTTTTCTTAATATTATAATATCAATTGTCGTTAAGATAACCAGTTCAAATAACAAATGCAGATGTGGCGGAACTGGTAGACGCACAGGACTTAAAATCCTGCGGTTGAATAAAC
>CAKPQY010000088.1 GCA_934179885.1 uncultured Clostridia bacterium | reverse complement strand
ACAAATAGAGATTGCTAATAAATGTAACTTGACAATAGTTATCCATACGAGAGAAGCGGTGGATGATACTTTGAAAATTTTAAAAGAAAATAGTGTAGCAAATAAAGGAATTTTCCATTGTTGCCCTCTAAATAGAGAACTTGTAAAAGAAGGATTAAGATTAGGATTTTATATATCTTTTGCAGGCCCAATAACATTTAAAAATTCGAAAAATGCAGAAGAAGTGGTAAGCATGGTACCGATAGAAAAAATATTAATAGAGACAGATAGTCCATATTTAGCACCTGAACCAGTTAGGGGAACAAGAAATACCCCTGCTAATGTAAAATTCGTTGCTAAAAAAATTGCTGATGTTAAGGGATTAACACTAGAAGAAGTAGAAAAAATTACAGTAGAAAATACTAAAGAAATTTTAAGAATAGGTGAATTATAATATATAAAATTTTCCTTGCCACAAATCTTGTTCTCTCAAAATCTTATCAAAACCATTCAATACCCACTTCTTATGCAAATTCCATTCGGGAGCAATAAGCAAATCTTTTGGAGCATCACCTGAAACCCTATGAATTACAACATCTGGAGAAATATGTGTAATAATATATGAAAGAGCATCTAAATAATATTCAAGAGAGATAGATTCATACTCACCATTAAAATACATATCTGCTAAAGCAGTATTTTTAATAACATAAGTAGAATGAATTTTAATTCCTTGAATATTATGTTTGTTTATAAAATCTACAGTATTTTTGACATCATCAACATTTTCTCCAGGAAGCCCAACCATAATATGTGTTACAACATCAATATTATATTTATTCAAAAGTTTTACAGCATTAGTAAATTGCTTACTAGTATAACCCCTATTAATCAAAATACCAGTATTATCATTAGAAGTTTGTAACCCTAATTCAACACAAACATAATATTTTTCAGTATATGATTTCAATAGTTTAACTATATCTTCATTTATACAGTCAGGTCGTGTAGCAACTTCTATACCAACAATTCTATCATCAATTAGAGCAGCATCATATTTAGCCTTTAAATTTTCAAGTGAATCATATGTATTAGTAAAATTTTGAAAATAAGCTATAAATTTGTTAGCACGCTGGCTACGGTAACTTGAGAAGTAATTTATAATTTGATTCTTAATTTTATCAATTGAGTTAGCACCATTTGCACATGAAATAAGCTCACCAGAACCTTTTTCACTACAAAAGATACATCCGTTTGTTCCGCATGTACCGTCTCTATTTGGACAAGTGAATCCTCCATCAATGCATATTTTTAAAGTTCTTTCTCCAAATTTTTCTTTTAAATATTTGTTTAAATGTTTATATCTTTCTTCGTTTTTCATAATGTAATTAGTATAACAGATATTAGAGAATATATCAAATTAAAATGAAATATTTATAAAACTCTTCAAAAAAATTTTTTTAGTGATATAATATTGCAAATAGAAATAAAATAAAAACAAGAAGAGATGAGATTTATACCTTAGAAAGGGGATTAAAAATGGAAGAATGCAAAATAAAAAATCTATATAACTTAGAAGAAACAATAGCAACAAAAATATTTGAAGGAGCCACATATCCATGGGAAGTATTACCAAAAATAAATGACTTTATACTAAAATTAGGAAATACACTAGACCCAGAAGAATATGACAAAATTGGAGAAGATGTTTGGATTGCAAAATCAGCAACAGTAGCACCAACAGCATATATAAAAGGCCCAGCAATAATAGGAAAAAATGCAGAAATCAGACATTGTGCATTTATAAGAGGAAAAGCAATAGTTGGTGAAGGGGCAGTAGTAGGAAACTCAACAGAACTAAAAAATGTAATATTATTTAACAAAGTTCAAGTACCACACTACAATTATGTTGGAGATTCAATATTAGGATATAAATCACATATGGGAGCAGGCTCTATTACATCAAATGTAAAATCTGATAAGAAATTAGTAGTTGTAAAAAATGATAAAGAAAGAATAGAAACAGGACTAAAAAAATTTGGAGCAATGATAGGTGATGAAGTAGAAGTTGGATGTGGTTCAATACTAAATCCAGGAACTGTAATAGGAAGACACAGCAACATATATCCATTATCATCTGTAAGAAAAGTAGTGCCAGCAAATAGTATATACAAAAATCAAAATGAAATCGTAGAAAAAAATTAAATATAAAAGCAGTAATAAAGAATTTAAAAATTTATTACTGCTTTTTGAATACAAACAAAAACAATTAAGAAATAGTAAATCTTATTATAATTATTATAGCACTATATAAAAGTCGAAATCCCTCGAAATATAAGGAAAAATTAGACTTTTTTAAAATTAATTAAAATGGAAGTCGAATAAAAAAGAAAAAAGTCTAAATATAATAAAACAGAACAAATTTATGTCAAAAATTGCGATGAAAAATCCTTGCAAAGTATTGAGATTAGTGGTAATATATAACTTATTATAATAAAATTTCTAAAAAAAGGGGGATTTTTTTTGAGAACATTTTTTGGAGGTGCGTTTATTGACAAAGAGAAACTTGAAGAAGCAGGAATAGAACATCCAATAAAATTAGAATATTATAAACAAATAAATGAAGATGATATTAATTCTGGTAAAGAAAAATATGGAATACAGATAGTAAAAACAGAATACATACCAGATAATGTAAAAATAGAAACAAAAAGTATAAAATATGTAACAAATGATGAATTAGAAGAAAATAGAATCTTAACTATTTTTAAAGAAAATCAAGTAACACCAATAAATTCTGAAGAAGTTATATTAGACCTATTCAGAAACAAATTTTAGTAATAAGAGAATAGTAATTCTCTTTTTTTATGTAAAAAACTTGCAAAATATTAAAAAGTAGTCTAGAATACTAAGAGTAAGAAAATTTAGAATAAAATTCTAAGGAGGATTTATGGCTGACAAATTAATAATAGTAGAATCACCTGCAAAGGCGAATACAATAAAAAAATTCCTAGGTGGAAACACAAAAGTTGTGGCATCAATGGGACATATAAGAGATTTACCAAAATCAAAATTAGGTGTAGATATAGAACACGATTTTGAGCCTGAATATATAAATATTAGAGGAAAGGGAGATTTAATAAAATCTTTAAAGGCTGATAGCAAAAAAGCAAAAAAAGTTTATTTAGCAACTGACCCTGACCGTGAGGGTGAAGCAATAGCATGGCACCTATCAAAAATACTAGAAGAAGGCAAAGACAAAATAACAAGAGTAACTTTTAATGAAATAACAAAATCAGCAGTACAAAAAGCAATTCAAGAGCCAAGAGATATTGATATGAATACTGTAGATGCACAACAAGCAAGAAGAATTTTAGACAGAATAGTAGGTTACAAAATAAGTCCATTATTATGGAAAAAAGTAAAAAGAGGACTATCAGCAGGAAGAGTTCAGTCAGTAGCAGTTAAGTTAATAGTTGATAGAGAAAATGAAATAGAAAATTTTATTTCACAAGAATATTGGAATATATATGCTAATCTAAAAGATGAGAAATCTAAAAAGACATTTGAAGCTAGATTTTTTGGAAAAGATGGAAAAAAACAAGAAATCAATTCAAAAGAGCAAGTTGATGAAATATTAAAAAATATAGAAAATGCAAAATACATTGTTTCAGAGATTAAAAAAGGTGAGAAAAAGAGAAATCCAGCACCACCATTTACAACAAGTACAATGCAACAAGAAGCATCAAGAAAATTAGGATTTACATTAAAGAAAACAATGTCAGTTGCACAAAACTTATATGAAGGTGTTAAAATATCTGATAAAGGAACAGTAGGTTTAATAACTTACATGAGAACAGACTCAACAAGAATATCAGAAGAAGCAAGAGCTGCTGCAAAAGCACACATAGTTTCAACATATGGTGATGAATTCTATGAAAATAGATATTACAAAACAAGTAAAGATGCTCAAGACGCGCACGAAGGTATAAGACCAACATATTCAGACATTGAACCAGATGATGTAAAAAATGATTTGACCAAAGACCAATATAAATTATATAAATTAATATATAACAGATTTATGGCAAGTCAAATGAAACCAGCAGTTTATGACACAATGGCAGTTGATATAAAAGCAAATGAATATGACTTCAAAGCAAATGGACAAAACTTGAAATTCAAAGGATTTATGATTTTGTATGTAGAAGGAACAGATGAAAAAGAAGAACAAGAAGAAGGAATGTTACCAGAATTACAAGAAAATCAAGAAGTAAAACTAATCAAAATAAATCCAAAACAAAGCTTTACAGAGCCACCTGCAAGATATACAGAAGCAAGTTTAGTAAAAGCATTAGAAGAAAAAGGAATAGGAAGGCCAAGTACATATTCACCAACAATTACAACAATTCTAGAAAGAAGATACATAGAAAAGGAACAAAAACAATTAGTACCAACAGAGCTAGGAAAAATAGTAAATAAGCTACTTACAGAAAATTTCACAGATATAATAAATGTAGAATTTACAGCAAAAATTGAAAACGAATTTGATGAAATAGCAGAAGGAAAAGAAGAATGGAAAAAAATGATTAG
>CAKPQY010000087.1 GCA_934179885.1 uncultured Clostridia bacterium | reverse complement strand
ATGTTTCACTATAATAATTTTCTTTGACTTTTTCGTACATAATTCTTTCATGCGCTGCATGTTGGTCAATTATATATAATTCTTTATCCATTTCTATAATGATATATGTATTAAATGCTATTCCTATAAATTTATATGTAGGTTTTTTATATTCTTCGCTTTCTTCAAATACAGATATATTGTCTTTTATTAAATCAACTGCTGTATTTTTTTGTATTTGTTCTGTATTTTCTGTTGATGATATAATTGGTTTTGTTCCAAATAGTTTTTCATACATTTCATTAAAATCTACTTTTGGATTTTCTTCATATTGTAAGTTTTCTAGTTCTTCTATTTGTTTGTTTATTTCTTCTAATTTAGCTTCTGGATTTTCTATTTTTTCTGTATTATCTATTTCTTCATTATTTTCTGCCGCTTCAGTATTCTCTGCTTCTTCATTATGTTTTATTTCTAAATTTTCCACATTTTTAGTTGATTCAACTTCTTCTTTTTTTTCTGGTTCGTTACTGTTTTGATTTTGTTCTTGTATTGGCTCATTTTCTATTTTGTTTTCCACATTTTGTTCATTGTCTGTGTTTTGTTCAGTATTTTGAGTTTCTTCATCTTTTTTGTTTTCTTCTTTTTGCATTTCTATGTAATTTGCATTTAATTTTATATCTGGATTTTCTTCAACTTGTTTTTGTAAATCTTGTTGCATTTTTCTTAATTGTTCTAATACATCAGCAGTATTTACTGGTCCACCTTGTCCAACATTTATTGTGTTTTCAGCATTTGTTACATTTGTTTTTATTTTACTTTCTTCATCATTATATTTTTCAATTTTATCTGTTTCATTTTTTCTAAAATCAAATAATCCTTTTGATTCATTTTGCTCTGTTACTTCTGAATTTTCTTGTTTTTCAGTATTTGCCACTAATTCATTTTTTAATAAAGTGTCCTTTATCGCATGATATATTGATTGAAATATTTTATTTTCTTCTTCAAATCTTACTTCCAATTTTGCTGGATGAACATTTACATCAACTTTTGATGGATCCATTTTTATATTTAAAACTACAAATCCATATTTTCCAATTGGTATTAATCCTTTAAATGCTTGCTCTGTTGCAGCTGATAATGTTTTATCTTTTATATATCTTTTATTTACAAAGAATAATTGGTTTGACCTATTTGACCTTGATATTTCAGGTTTTCCAATAACTCCTGAGATTTGTATATCTTCATAAGTATAGTCAACTGGTAATATTCCAGTTGCAATATCTTTTCCATATATGCTATAAATTACACTTTTTATATCTCCATTTCCATTTGTTTGAATTATTGTTTTTCCAGTGTTTATTAATTTTATAGCTATATCAGGATTTACTAAAGCTATTCTTGTTATAACATCTTCTACATAACCTGACTCTGTATAATCTTTTTTCAAAAATTTATATCTTACTGGTGTATTAAAAAATAAATTTCTAACAGTTATAGATGTTCCTGTTTGGCATCCTACTTCTTGTTTATCTAATATATTGCCCGCTTCTACTGTTATTTTATATCCAGTATCTTGGCTTTCTGTTTTTGATATCATTTCTACATTTGCTATTGCTGCAATACTTGCTAATGCCTCACCTCTAAAACCCATGGATGTTACTACATCTAAGTCTTCTGCTTTTCTTATTTTACTTGTTGCATGTCTTTCAAAGGCTATTTCTAAGTCATCTTCTGCTATTCCTTTTCCATTATCTGTTATTTTTATAAATGATATTCCGCCGTTTTTTATTTCTACTGTTATGTTGTTTGCTCCTGCATCTATTGAGTTTTCTACCATTTCTTTTATTACTGATGCTGGTCTTTCTATAACTTCTCCTGCTGCTATTTTATTTATTGTTAAGTCATCTAATAATACTATGTTTCCCATTTTATGACCTCCATTTTTGTTCTTATGTTTGATGTTATTATATCATTTCTTTTTTTGTTTTGTATAGGGTTTTTGAAAAATTTTCATAAAAACCAAAAGAGACTTTTTTAAAGCCTCTATTTTTAATCTTTTATTATTCTAAATTGAACTATTTAGTTTGTTATTTATTTTCCTCTATTACTTTATTTTTTAAATCTCTATCAAGTTTCGTTGTACAAGTATATGTTGATAACATATAAACTAATAAAACTGTAGGAATTGTAAGTTTACCTATTGGCATTCTAGTAATTGCCATAATACCTAGTAATACTAATTGCGCTAAAACGATTATTCCTATTGATTGTGTTAAAACTTCAAGTGAATATAATTGATTATATCTTATAACTAGATAAGCTAGAATTATTATAGTAACTATTACAAATGGAATTATATATGGTTTTATTATATCTCTTCCTCTTGTATGTGCTATTTCTTCTATTGTTATATCCTCTGAATTTAATTCTATTTCATATTTTTCATTTATTTTTGTTACCAATTCAGCTTTTTGTTCTTCTGTAATTTCTGTTGTTGTAATACTTACAGCATCTTTATATACTTCTATTGCTTGTATAATCACTGGTTGGCCAGCAAATACTTCATTTGTTATTTCTTTTATATCTTTTTCTTTTAATTCTTTTCCTAAATTCATTTCAACTTTTTTGCTATCTTGATATTTTAGTTCAAATGCTAAGCCTTTTGTATAAATCATAATAGTTCCTAATACTAATATTATTGCTATTAATACTATTAAAATTCTTGTATTTCTTTGTTTCATCCTTTCTAACCCACTTTCCTTAATTATTATTAAAATTTTATAGAGTAGCCCTGCGTTTGGTGGCTTATTAATCTTCTAGGCTTATTTTCAATAGATATCTTGTTATTACTGCATTATAAATTGCAATCATTATTAGTCCCCAGAATGATATCGTTCCAAAACTACTAATAGGTATCCATTTTACAAAACAAAATGCTATTGCTATGATGCAAATTGGTATTATTCTATTAAAGAATTTTTTGTATGTTTCTATTGTTGCTTTATTTACTATGTTTTCTTTTACTTCTATTGTTTTTATATTATTTAATAACATAAATGAGAATATATAATTTAATATTAATATTATTACTATTCCAAATATTGCTTCAATTGAAATTACAACATTTGCATATCTAATTAATAATAAATATATTGCTGATAATCCTATAAATGAAATTCCTGCTAATAATCCATTTAGTCTAAATTTAACAATTAAAACTATTATTCCAATAACTGTTAATACTGCCATAGTTATTGCAATATATCCTAATTCTTGCTCTGTTATATCTGACAACATATATTGATTTTTTTCTATATCATATTTCATTGGTAAATTTCCACTATCTAATATTGTTGCGATATTTTGTGCCTGAGAAATATAATTTTGTAATGTTTTTGTATCTGTTGATGCTGTTCCTACTGACAATTGTATTTTTCCTGTTGTTATTGGTTCATCAAAACTTGTTGTCATTATTTTTTCATCATCTATTTTCATTATTATTTGTTTTTCTGTTGTCTTTTCTGTATCTGTTTTTTCCTCAGTTTCTTCCTCAATTGTGTTTTCTTCTATCACATTATTTTCTGAAGTTGTGTTAGTTTTTTCTGAAGGTATATATGTTTTGCTTATTTCTTCTAATTTATTTTTTCCTTCTTTGTTAAATGTTATTTCTAAATATACAGTTGTTCCATATGTTGATGTATTATATAATACATCAGATGATTTTATATTAGTGTTATCTAATAATATCTCTTCAGTTTTACTATCTATAATTTCAAATTTTCCAACTGAAATTATATTTGAAACTATTGTATCTGTGTTTGAATTTTCTGGTATTTCGATTATCATTTCTCCTGTTTTTGTATTCAAACTAATATTATATTCTGCTATTTCTAATGTTTTTAACCTCTTTTCAATTATTTCTTTAGCTTTATTGTAATTTTCTTCTGTTTTTGTTTCTTCTGCTGTTTTAGCATCTACCTTTAACTTTATTGTTCTTGTTCCACCTATATCCATTGCATATGAATAATCTTTTACAACATTGCTCATTTGATTTTTATTTTGCTTGTATATACCAAAAAAGCCTATCATTGATACTAATACAATTAGTAAAATAATTGTTAATATTTTTATTGTTTTCATTATGTTTTTATTATTCGTTTTTTTACTTTGTTTTTCCATTTTTAATTTTTTCCTTTCTCACTTCACTCTTAATCACACATAGTTACATTTTTTAACTATCTATTATAGAAGTTTTGTATCATTTATTATTAATTCAAACCATATTTTTAAAAATTTAGCTGCATATTTACTCATCATTGTTCTATCCATAAATATTTCGAAATAATCCAATACTGGACATATTTTTGTATCTATTGTTAAATTCAATAGTATTTTTCTTTCTTCTGGATTTAATGTTAATTCTGCATTTGTTACAGCATAATTTACTCTATCATGTATATCAAAAGTTGATAAATTTTTATTTACTACTCTATCTCTATGTACATCTGATTTATCTGCTAATATTAATGCTGCTGATATCTCACTTATTGCATTTCCAGTTTTTTCATCATGATTTCCTATTGCCATCATGATTTCTGTTCTTTCTTCAACTGGCATTTCCATATCTTTTAAAATGTTATATGCTAAAATTGCACTACTATGTGC
>CAKPQY010000086.1 GCA_934179885.1 uncultured Clostridia bacterium | reverse complement strand
GAGCAGGTAGTGGGAATCGAACCCACGTCATCAGCTTGGAAGGCTGAGGTTCTACCATTGAACTACACCTGCATTTCTCCTGACAGTTATAAATTATAAAGTATTTTTTTATAACTGTCAAGTAGTTTTTTAAATTTTTTTCATTTTGTTATAAATTGGGTCAAAATGGGCCGTCCCTTTTGACCTACATCTTAATACATTCCATCCATTCCAGCTGCTCCCATACCATTATCATGACCACAATGGCAGTCTTTTTCAGGTATATCTGCAACTAAACTTTCTGTTGTAATAACCATTGATGCAATTGAAGCTGCATTTTGTAAAGCACTTCTTGTAACTTTTGTTGGGTCTACTATTCCGGCTTTTTTCATATCTACATATTCTTCACTGCTTGCATCAAATCCTATTCCAGTTTCTGATTTTCTAACATTTTCTGCAATTACTGCTGGCTCTAATCCTGCATTTCTTGCAATTTGTTTTACTGGTTCTTCTAATGATTTTAAAACAATTGCTGCTCCTAATTTTTCTCCTCCTGCTAATTCATTTACAGTTTTCTCTACTGTTGGAATTACATTTATTAATGCTGTTCCCCCACCTGCAACTATTCCTTCTTCAACTGCGGCTTTTGTTGCAGATAAAGCATCTTCTATTCTTAATTTTTTATCTTTCATTTCTGTTTCAGTAGCTGCTCCAACTTCTATTACAGCAACTCCACCTGCAAGTTTTGCAAGTCTTTCTTGTAATCCTTCTTTGTCATATTCACTCTTTGTTTCATTTATTTGAGCTCTAATTTGTCCTACTCTATCAGCAATTTGTTGTTTATCTCCTGCTCCATCAACAATTATTGTATTTTCTTTTTGAACTTTAATTTGTCTTGCTTTACCTAATTGTTCAATTTGTGTATCTTTTAATTCTAGTCCTAAATCTGATGTTATAACTTCTCCACCTGTTAATATTGCGATATCTTGAAGCATTTCTTTTCTCTTATCTCCAAATCCAGGTGCTTTGACAGCTACAACATTTAATACACCTCTTAATTTGTTTAGTACTAATGTTGATAATGCTTCTCCTTCTATATCATCACAAATTATTACTAGTTTTCCAGATTGTTGCATTAAAGCTTCTAGTAATGGTAATATTTCTTGAATATTGCTTATTTTTTTATCTGTTATTAATATATATGGGTTGTCAACTATAGCTTCCATTTTTTCTGTATCTGTTACCATGTATGGAGAAACATATCCTTTATCAAATTGCATTCCTTCAACAACATTTAGTTGTGTATTTGATGTTTTTGATTCTTCAATTGTTATAACTCCATCTTTTGATACTTTTTCCATAGCTTCTGCTATTAATTCTCCAACTTCATCATTGTTTGCAGATATACTTGCAACTCTTGCTATGTCTTCTTTTCCATTTACTGGTACACTTATTGTTTGTAATCCTTCAACAGCTGATTTAACAGCTTTGTCAATTCCTCTCTTCATTGCCATTGGATCTGCACCTGCTGCAACATTTTTAACTCCTTCTTTTATCATAGCTTGGGCTAAAACTGTTGCTGTTGTAGTACCATCACCTGCAACATCATTTGTTTTTTCAGAAACTTCTTTTACAAGTCTTGCACCCATATTTTCAAATTTATCTTCTAATTCAATATCTTTAGCTATTGTAACACCATCATTTGTAATTAGTGGTGCTCCAAAACTTTTATCTAATACTACATTTCTTCCTTTTGGTCCTAATGTAACTTTAACTGTATCAGCTAATTTATTAACTCCTTCTAATAAAGATTTTCTTGCATCTTCTCCAAATTTAATTTGTTTTGCCATTTTAAATTTACTCCTTTCTCATTTTATAATTTAGTTATTTTTTCAAATCAATATATATTAAAAATAACTTAATTATTCTACTATTGCTAATATATCATCTTGTTTTACTATTAAATATTCTGTTCCTTCGTATTTAACTTCTGTTCCAGAATATTTGCTTACTATAATATTATCACCTTTTTTTACATACATTTCTTCTACTTTTCCGTCTATTTTTTCTCCTGGTCCAACTTCTATTACTTCTGCAATTTGTGGTTTTTCTTGTGCACTACTAGCTAATATTATTCCACTTTTTGTTGTTTCTTCGCCTTCTTTCATTTTTATTAATACTCTACTTCCTAATGGTTTAATCATGATATTACCTCCTTTAACATTTTTCCATTTAAGAATTTTTATTATTTTTTACTTTTAGCAGTCTTTCTTAACGACTGCTAATAATTTATACCTTTTTTTAGCAAATGTCAATATAGTTTGCTAAAATTCACATAGAATTCACATATTCGTAATAAATATTGATTTTATTATATGTTTGACTATATATTATATTAAAATATATACGATTTTATGCTTTAGAAGAACAAAAGGGGCATGATTAAATTTTTTGTGCAAAGTATTTATATTATAGGAAGTTCGGAGAACTTTCTTATAATATAAAAAGAGTTCCTAATTAGGAACTCTTTTCTGAAGTTACGCTATTCTTACACTACCTTTGGTAGTATGTTCTACCCAAATTTCATCATAAAGTTTTTCGAGGCTATTCATCCTTCTTATCAACTCTAGAATTGTATCTCTCTTGGTCTTTATAGTTTCCTCATCCTTAAGAAAAATTTGAAGATCAGCTCTTGCTACTTCATTCCCTGTAAAATCCAATTCCCCTATAATAGTTCCTTTAGGATCTAATATCAGCATTGTCTTTTCTATTGACTCTCCTCCAATCATTTTTTCTACTTTTTGGGTTACACTGGCTAAAGTAATAGCCCTTTCCATAGGTGTTTTTCTTTGATTTTCATCCATTTTCATTGCATCATACCATGGGATTACATCATCTTTGTTCATTTCCCGAATGCTATAGCCTGTCCTTTCATCTTTATACATGAAGTACTCTTCTCCATCTTCGCCTATATAATAGGCTCTTTTTTCTCCTCTTGCATTGTAAGTTGGCTTCAACTCCATCTTATTTTCCTCCTTGTGAATTTTTTTATGTTGCACCACTATTATAACACATTTTAACGTCTTTTGCAAATTATGTAGATTAATCATATTCCTTTTGCTGCTTTTACTAGTCCTACAAACAATGGAGCTGGCTTATTAGGTCTTGATTTTAATTCTGGATGGAATTGTCCAGCTATAAAATATGGATGCTCTTTTTGGCTTAACTCAACTATTTCAACTAAGTTTCCATCTGGAGAAGTTCCTGAACATATTAATCCTGCTTTTTCTAATCTTTCTTTGTAATCATTATTGTACTCAAAACGATGTCTATGTCTTTCTGATATTTCTTTTGTCCCATATACTTTTTCTGCTAAGGTTCCTTCTTTTATTATACAAGGATATGCTCCTAGCCTCATCGTTCCTCCCTTTTTATCTACTGATTTTTGATTTTCCATTATATGAATTACTTGATTTTTTGATTTTTCATCAAATTCTTGTGAATTTGCATCTTTTAGTTCCAAAACATCTCTTGCATATTCTACAACTGCCATTTGCATTCCTAAGCATATTCCTAAAAATGGAATTTTATTTTCTCTTGCATATTTTATAGTTTCAATTTTTCCTTCTATTCCTCTGTTTCCAAATCCTCCTGGCACTATAATTCCTTGGAAATCTTTTAATAAATCTTTTGCTGTGTCTTTTGTTACTTTTTCTGCGTCTATTAATTTTATTTCTGTTTCAACTTCATTTGCAAATCCAGCATGTTTTATACTTTCTATTACAGAAATGTATGAATCTTCTAGTTTTACATATTTTCCAACTATTGCTATTTTTACTTTTTTATTTTTGTCTATATTTCTTATTTTTTCTATCATATCTTCCCATTTTCTATTATCAGGAATATATCTATCTAATCTTAAATGATTGCATACTTCTCTTGCTAATCCTTCTTCTTCTAACATTAATGGTACTGCATACAAACAATCTGCTGTTTTATTTTGTATTACACTTGTTTTTCTTACATTACAATATAATGATAGTTTTTCTCTTATATTTTCTGGTATATCTTGTTCAGTTCTGCATACTAAAATGTCTGGTTTTATTCCATAACTTTGTAATTCTTTTACAGAGTGTTGTGTTGGTTTTGATTTTATTTCATTTGAGCCAAATATATATGGAAGTAATGTAACATGTATAAAACAAACGTCCTCAGGATTCTTTTCTAGCCCTACTTGTCTTATTGCTTCTATTATTGATAAACCTTCTATATCTCCTACTGTTCCACCTACTTCTGATATTACTATATCTGTATCTGTATTTTCAAATCCATATATTTTTTCTTTTATTTGATTTGTAATATGAGGAATTACTTGAACTGTTTTTCCTAAGTAATCTCCTCTTCTTTCTTTTTCTAATACTTCAGAATATATTTTTCCCATTGTTATACTTGAATTTTTAGTTAAATTTTCATTTATAAATCTTTCATAATGACCTAAATCTAAATCTGTTTCTGCTCCATCATCTGTTACAAAAACTTCTCCGTGTTCATATGGATTCATTGTTCCTGGGTCTACATTTATATAAGGGTCAAATTTTTGTATTGTTACTTTATATCCTCTATTTTTTAATAGTCTTCCTAAAGATGCTGCTGTTATTCCTTTCC
>CAKPQY010000085.1 GCA_934179885.1 uncultured Clostridia bacterium | reverse complement strand
CCCAAGAATAACATACAAAGATGCAATGCTTAAGTATGGTTCAGATAAACCAGATTTAAGAAACCCATTGTACATTATAGATTTATCAGATTTCTTTAAAAAATGTACATTTAAGCCATTTATAAACAGAACTGTAAGAGCAATAAAAGTAGAAGGACATATGTCAAAAGGATTCCACGAAAAGATGTTAGCATATGCAATGTCAATTGGTATGCAAGGACTTGGATACTTAGAAGTACAAGAAGATATGATCTTCAAAGGGCCAATTGATAAATTTATACCAGATGACTTAAAGAAAACATTAATAGAACTAGCAGATTTAAAACAAAATGATACAATTTTCTTTATAGCAGACAATGAAAAAAGAGCAACAGAACTTGCTGGACAAATTAGAACAGAATTAGGAAAAAGATTAAACTTAATAGACGAAGACGTATTTCAATTTTGCTGGATAATTGATTTCCCAATGTTTGAATTAGACGACCACGATAAATTGGCATTTAGCCATAACCCATTTTCAATGCCACAAGGAGGTTTGGAAGCATTAGAAAATCAAAATCCATTAGAAATACTTGCATATCAATATGACATAGTTTGCAACGGAATAGAACTTTCTTCTGGAGCAGTAAGAAACCATGATATACAAATAATGTTAAAAGCCTTTGAAATGGCAGGATACACAGAAGAAGAAGTAAAAACAAAATTTGGAGCATTATATACAGCATTTCAATTTGGTGCTCCACCACATGCAGGAATAGCACCTGGTATTGATAGAATGTTAATGCTTTTATCAAATTCAGAAACTATAAGAGAAGTAATTGCATTCCCATTAAATAGCAAGGCACAAGATTTAATGATGGGCGCTCCTGGTAATGTAAGAAGAGACCAATTAAGAGACGTGCACATTGAAATTATAGAAAAATAGTAGTATAATTTATTGTAATTTTACATGTTTGAGTATATAATAAAGTAGATTTTAAAGGAGGAGAGGTTAAGGTGAAAATTAGTAAAGAAGAAATTTTACACATTGCTAAATTAGCAGACTTAGAAATAAAAGATGAAGAAATTGAAAAATATGCACTAAACTTGCAAGATATATTAAATTTTGCAAACATAGTAAATAACGCTCCAGTAGAAGGACTTAATATTACAGTTGGTGCAAATGAAAAGAAAAATGTTTTTAGAAAAGATGAAGTTAAGGTATTTGAAAATAACGAGGCACTATTACAAAATGCTCCTTCAGAGGAACAACATATGTTTAAGATACCTAAAGTAATAAACTAATTTTTAAAATAATAGCTATCTTGCGTCGTTACACTTCACTTGAAATTTAATCGACGTACACCAGTACGACTCATAAATTTCAAGTTCGTGTGCCTAGCAATATAACTATTCTTTTAAAAATTATAGAATATTAAAATGGGAGGAAAATTAATGGATATCACAGAATTAACAGTACATGAATTGCAAGAAAAATTAAAAAACAAAGAGCTTACAATAACAGAAATAACAAAAGCATATGTAGACAGAATAAACGAAAAAGAAAAAGATGTACAAGCTTTTGTTACAACTTTAACTGATGAAGCATTAGATAAAGCAAAAGATGTACAAGAAAAAATAGATAATGGAGAAATTACAGGAGAATTCGCAGGAATTCCAATAGGAATAAAAGACAACATGTGCACAAAAGGTGTAAAAACAACATGTAGTTCTAAAATGCTAGAAAACTTTGTATCACCATATGATGCAACAGTTGTTGAAAAATTAAATGAAGAAAATATGATAGATTTAGGAAAATTAAATATGGATGAATTTGCTATGGGTGGTTCAACAGAATATTCATATTTTAAGAAAACAAGAAATCCATGGAATTTAAATAAAGTACCAGGAGGTTCATCAGGTGGTTCAGCAGCAGCAGTCGCAGCAAATATGGTACCATGGGCACTAGGTTCAGATACAGGTGGATCAATAAGACAACCAGCAAGTTTTTGTGGTGTTGTAGGACTAAAACCAACATATGGATTAGTATCAAGATATGGATTAGTAGCATTTGCATCATCACTTGACCAAATCGGACCAATAACAAAAGATGTAAGAGATAGTGCAATGTTATTAAACCTAATTGCAGGACATGATGAAAGAGACACAACATCAGAATATATGCCAAAAAAAGACTATACAAAAGCATTAAAAAATGATGTAAAAGGATTAAAAATAGGTGTTCCAAAAGAATTCTTTGGAGAAGGAATAAATGAAGAAGTAAAAGAAACACTACAAAAAGCAATAGAAAAATACAAAGAATTAGGAGCGGAAGTTGAAGAATTTTCACTTGATATAGCTCAATATGCATTAGCAACATACTATATAATTGCTTGTGCAGAAGCAAGTTCAAACTTAGGAAGATTTGATGGAATTCGTTATGGCTACAGAACACCAGAATTTAGCAACTTAAAAGAGCTATATAGAAAATCAAGAAGTGAAGGATTTGGAGAAGAAGTAAAAAGAAGAATAATTCTTGGAACATACGTATTATCATCAGGTTATTATGATGCATACTACAAAAAAGAACAACAAGTTAGAACAGTAGTAATGAATGAATTTAATAAAGGATTTGAAAAATATGATGTTATATTAACACCAACATCTCCAACAGTAGCTTTTGATATAGGTTCAAGATCAAATAACCCATTAGAGATGTACTTAGCAGATATTTGTACAGTATCTGTAAATATAGCAGGACTTCCAGGAATATCAATTCCAGTAGGAGTTGACAAAGAAGGAATGCCTATAGGAATGCAATTAATAGGAAATAAATTCCAAGAAGAAACAATTTTAAATGCAGCATATACATTAGAACAAGAAATCAAATTTAGAGAAAATTATAAACCAGAATTTAAAGGAGGTACTAAATAATGTCAAGAAACGATTATGAAGTTGTAATAGGACTAGAAGTTCATGCCGAACTTTCAACAAAAACAAAAATATTCTGTTCTTGTCCAACAGAATTTGGTGCAGCTCCTAACACACACGTTTGCCCAGTTTGTATGGCAATGCCAGGAACACTACCAGTATTAAACGAAAAAGTTGTTGAATATGCAGTAAAAGCAGGTCTTGCAACAAATTGTGAAATATCAAGAAATAGTAAAAACGATAGAAAAAATTACTATTACCCAGATTTACCAAAATCTTATCAAATATCTCAATTTGACAAACCACTTTGTGAACATGGTTACATTGAAATAGATACACCAAATGGTAAAAAGAAAATTAGATTATTAAGAATTCACATAGAAGAAGATGCAGGAAAATTAAACCATGATGACTTTGGTGGCGGAAGCTTAGTAGACTTAAACAGAGCTGGAGTACCATTAATAGAAATGGTTTCAGAACCAGATTTAAGAAGTGCAGAAGAAGTTGAAGCATATATGAGAAAATTAAAATCAATATTAGAATATATTGAAGTTTCAGACTGTAAAATGCAAGAAGGTTCTTTAAGAGCAGATGTAAACGTATCTGTTCATAAACCAGGAGAACCACTTGGAACACGTACAGAAATGAAAAATATGAACTCATTTAGAAGCATAGTAAGAGCAATAGAATACGAAGTAGAAAGACAAATTGATGTATTAGAAGATGGCGGAAAAATAGAACAAGAAACACTAAGATGGGATGATGTATCTGGAAAAACTTTCCCAATGAGAGATAAAGAAGATGCAGAAGATTATAGATATTTTCCAGACCCTGATTTAGTGGCAATAAAACTTTCAGAAGAATATATAGAAAATATCAAAAATACTTTACCAGAATTGCCAGAAAGTAGAAAGCAAAGATATTTAGAACAATATAATTTATCTGAAAAGGATGCAAATATTATTACAGCATCAAAATACTTATCAGACCTATTTGAAAAAGCAATAGAAGTATGTCATAATCCAAAAGCAGTATGTAACTGGATTATATCAGATATATCAAGAATATTAAATGAAACAGAAATGGAACCAATAGCAATACCATTTGATGCAAATCAATTAGGAAAATTAGTTGTTTTAATTGACAAAGGAACAATTAGTTCAAGTATTGGTAAAAAAGTATTAGTAGAATTATTTGAAAATCCAAGAGATCCAGAAGAAATTATAAAAGAAAAAGGATGGATTCAAATTTCAGATGAAGGTGCAATAAAAGAGGTTGTAATGAAAATATTAGAAGCAAATCCTCAATCAGTTGCAGACTTTAAAGCCGGAAAAGATAGAGCTTTAGGATTTTTAGTTGGTCAAGCAATGAAAGAAACTAAAGGACAAGCAAATCCTAAAATGTTGAATGAAATGTTTTTAGAAGAATTAAAAAAATAAAAAAAGAGGGATTATGGGGACAGTTCTCCAAATCCTTTTTCTTTTATATGACTCCACTTTTTATTTTATCTACAACAATTCCACAAATAATAAATTCAACTCCAAAAATTAAACTTAATTTAAACATAATAAAACCAATTGTAAATAAAATAGGGATTGTAAAAGATAAATTATATGTAACAAGAATAATTAAAGAAATTATTCCAAGAATAGAACAAAATCTTAAACCGTTCTTCATAATAATTTTTGTTAATTTATCCAAACTTTTAAAACTATTTAAAATATTATTAATCATATGTATCACCCATG
>CAKPQY010000084.1 GCA_934179885.1 uncultured Clostridia bacterium | reverse complement strand
CAATAATACTGTAACAGCATTAAAAGGAAAGAAATATGGAGTATTATCACTTACAGGAAAAACTATAATACCATTTGAATATAAACAAATAGATATAACTGGTGATTATATATACGCAACAACAACAGATGAAAATGTAAAAATATTTGATTCAACCGGAAAAGAAACAAACATGAGCGAAAACAGGGCAATAATGAATGTAACTAATACAGATTATAAAATATATATGGATACAGCAAATGGAAAAACAATATATAGCATTTATAGAGATGAAGAAAAAATAACCAAAAATGAATATACATATCTTCAATATTTATATGATAATTATTTTGTAGCTTGTGATACAAACGGAAAACTAGGAGTTATAGATACTAATGAAAAAACAAAAATAGAATTCAACTATAATTCAATACAACAAATAGAAAATACAAAAATGGTACAAGCTTTGAATAATAACACAAAAATGACAGAAATATATTCTGAAAAAATGGAAAAAATATCTGAATTAAAAGATGCAACAATTCAAACTAATAAAGAATATTTTAAAATATATAATGAAAATGAAACAAAACACATATCAAATGAAGGAAAAGAATTAGCAAATACAGAAGTATTTACAAATAATAAAATATTTGCAAAAAAGCAAGGTGATAAATGGGGATTTGTAGATGCTTCAGAAACAAAGGTAATTGATTTTAAATATGATAAAGTTACAGAAGTAAATAAATATGGTTTTGCTGGAATTAAACAAGATGGAAAATGGGGAGTGATAAATAGTGAAGGCAAAATTATAGTAGAACCAATTTATAAATTGAATGATAATGATCCTATGTTTATTGGAGAATATTATCAAGTGATTTATGGAAATGGAGAAATATATTATACAAAATAAAGTAAAAAGGGATTAAGAGAAAATGGATGAAATAGTCCAGAACTCTAAATCTCTTTTTATTTTTTATGTTATTATCTAAAAGTTTATATATAATAAATTTATTTCATTCTTCGGCTGCCCTACATAATTAAGAAATTCTAAATAGTAACAAAAATAGGTTTAAATACATAAAAAATAGTAAATAATTAAAACATAAGTAGAATATGGAGGCGAGAAAAATGAAATTAGGATTAGCATTATCAGGAGGAGGAATAAGAGGGATAGCACATGCTGGTGTTCTAAAAGCATTAGAAGAAAATAATATAAAAATAGATGTAATAGGAGGAACAAGCTCAGGCAGTACAATATCAGCTTTATATGCAATGGGATATACGCCATATTATATATACATACTATTTAAAAGATATGCAAGAGATTTAGTGAATCGAAATTCAATGTCTACAATAACAAGTTTAAAAAGTTTTATGGCAAATAAAAAGATAAATTTTTCAGGATTTTATTCAGGAGAAGAAATAGAAAAAGCATTTAATGAAGTGGCTAAAAGAAAAGGAATCAAAAAAATATCAGATATAAAAATGCCAATAGTTATTCCAGCAGTTGATGTTAAAGATTCCAATGAATATATATTTACAAATAACATGCCAGAAGGAACAAAGGACAAAAACAAATATATAACAGATATATCAATAGGAAAAGCAATAAGGGCAAGTAGTAGTTTTCCGGTAGCTTTCAGTCCATGTATATACGAAAATCACAAATTTTTAGATGGAGGAATTTTAGATAATTTCCCAACTACAGAAGTAAAAAAGCAAGGAGTAGACAAAGTACTAACTGTTAACTTCATGCCAGATGAAATTGATGAGGATAGTAATATAATGGATATAGTAATGAGATCAATAGATATAATGGGAACTAAAGCATCAGAAAAAAATATAAAAAATAGTGACATGCTTTTAACAATAAAAACAGATAAGACGGGATTATTAGAAGTAGAAAAGTTAGATGATTGCTATAAGTATGGATATAGGCAGACAATTAATAATTTAGATAAAATCAAAAATTTAATTAACAATTAATATCATAATATGAATATAATATAAAAAGAATGTATTACAAACAGATTAGAAGTTTATATATTTCTTTATATTAAATGGAAGAGTTATAAATTTAAGGCTAACTAGTAAGCAGAAAAGAGGATATTTATGGAAGTTAGATATTTTGATAATAGTGCGACAACTAGAGTTAAAGAAGAAGTTTTTAAAGAAATGATTCCATACTTAAGTTTAGAATATGGAAATCCTTCATCAATTTATAGCATTGGAAGAAGTGCAAAAAGAGCAATTGAAGAAGCAAGAAAAAGAGTTGCATCATTAATTAATTGTAAACCAGAAGAAATATATTTCACAAGTTGTGGTTCAGAAAGTGATAATACTGCATTAAAAGGAATAGCCTATTCTAATAAAAATAAAGGAAAGCACATTATAACGTCAAAAATAGAGCATCCAGCAATACTTCATAGCTGTCAAAATCTAGAAAAAAATGGATTTGATGTAACATATTTAGATGTTGATGAAAATGGATTTGTAAATTGAGACACTTTAAAAAATTCTATTAGAAAAGATACAATTTTAATAAGCATAATGTTTGCAAATAATGAAATAGGAACAATTGAACCAATAGAAGAAATAGCAAAAATAGCACATCAAAATAATATAATATTTCATACAGATGCCGTCCAAGCAGCACGGAAATATTCCTATTGATGTACAAAAAATGAATATAGATATGTTATCATTATCCGGACATAAAATATATGCCCCAAAAGGAGTAGGTGCATTATATGTAAAAAAAGGAATAGAATTTGAAAGATTTATAGATGGAGGACATCAAGAAAAAAATAAAAGAGCTGGAACTGAAAATGTTGCAGAAATAGTAGCTTTAGGGAAGGCAGCAGAAATTGCAGAAAAAAATTTAGGAAAATATCAAAATAAATTAAGAAATTTAAGAGATTATTGTTTAGAAAAACTAAAAGAAAATGTCCCAAATATTCATATAAATGGAACAATGGAAAAGAGATTACCAGGAAATATAAATGTAATTTTTGAAGGAATGAATTCTGAAGAATTATTGTATAAATTAGATGAATACGGAATTTGTTCATCAGGTGGCTCAGCATGTTCTTCTGGAAATAGTAACCCTTCACATGTTTTAACAGCTATTGGAGTTCCAAGTGAATTAGCAAAAGGTGCAATTAGATTTACTTTTGGAGATTTTAATACAAAAGAGGATGTGGATTATTTAGTAACAGTTTTAAAAAAAATAAGAGAAGAGGGATTTTAAAGAATGTCCCTCTTTCTCTATTTTTCAATCGCAGCAATTGCACACTTAATTCCATCAACAGCAGCAGACATGATACCACCTGCATAGCCAGCACCTTCACCACAAGGATAAATACCACCAACATTAGAAATAAAATTCTCATTTCTTAAAATCCTAACAGGAGAAGAACTACGAGTTTCCATACCAGTTAAAATACTATCAGGATTAGCAAAGCCATGTAATTTAGTATCAAAATATTTTATTCCTTCTTTCAAAGTATCAGATACAAATTCAGGCATAATATCATTTAAATTTGATAATGTATAACCAGGTTTGTAAGAAGGATTAACACTACCAATAAATTCAGATTTAATATTTTTATCAAAATCTTCAAATCTTTGAACAGGAGCAAAATAATTTGAACCACCTAAAATAAAAGATTTTTCCTCTAAATTTTTTTGAAAATCAATTCCGGCTAAAGGGCTATTGTTATCAAAATCTGAAGGCATAACATTTACTAAAACAGCAGAATTTGCATTTTTGCCATCTCTTGCAAAATAGCTCATTCCATTTGTAACAATCGTGTTTTGCTCACTAGAAGATGGCATAACAACTCCACCAGGACACATACAAAAAGTGTAGCAAGAACGACCAGAAGGGCTATGATATGCTAATTTATAATCTGCAGATGGCAATTTTAATTTAGTGATTGTGCCATATTGAGCTTTGTTTATTTCACTTTGTAAGTGTTCAATTCTAACACCAACCGAAAAGTTTTTAGGCTCTAAGAACAATCCCTTTTCATAAATCTTTTTAAATGTATCTCTTGAACTATGTCCTATTGCAAGAATAAGTACATTTGCTTCTATTGTTTCTACGGAATTATTATCTAAATGCAAAACAGAGATTTTAGAAACATTATTATTAACAGTTTCAAAATCTATAAATTTTGCATTAAACAAAAATTGTCCACCTTTTGAAATGATGTATTCTCTTATATTTTTAATTATATTTATCAAATTATCAGTTCCTATATGAGGTTTTGTTAAATATAAAATTTGCTCTGGTGCACCAAAATTCACAAATTCTTGTAAAACTTTTTTACAATAAGGTGAGTTAATTCCAGAAGTCAATTTTCCATCTGAAAAAGTACCAGCACCACCTTCACCAAATTGAACATTAGAGTTGGTATTTAAAATACCATTATTTATAAAATTATCAACAGATTTTGTTCTTTCTTCAACTGTTTGACCTTGTTCAATAATTATTGGTTTATAACCATTTTGAACAAAAGTTAAAGCAGCAAAAAGACCAGCAGGCCCAGCTCCAACAATTACAGGTTTAATAGATTTATTCATATTTAATTGAATTTCTGGACTACTTGTTGGTTGAATTTTAGATATATTTTTATCTTTTAAAAATTTTTCTTCATTTTTAATTTCAATATCAATTGAATAAGAATAATGA
>CAKPQY010000083.1 GCA_934179885.1 uncultured Clostridia bacterium | reverse complement strand
ATTCTACTTCTAACTTCTTTAGATATATCTTTTTATATAAATTCAAAATATATGTATAAAAATATTCATTTTCAAATTTATTTGGCAAATCCGTAAAATTATTTATATCACAACTTGAAGCAAATAGCACAACCCCTTGCTTAGAAAATCCCATTTTTGCATATTTCCATTCTGAAAATGTAGTAGTTTCATTTAGCTCCAAATCTGCTGAATTATCTGCTGGTAAAAAATTTGCATATTTTATAAAATTATATTCTATGTCTTCAAATCTTTTATTTGCATTCCAAGCTTCACTATCTATACAAACATACGAATATGTCAAAAAATTTTGAGTATCAATGTCAAGCTTCATAGTTTCTATATCTGAACCTGTAATGTTTTTAATAAATTCTGTTAATTTATTAACATCACTAAATGTACTAGTTTGTAAATATATTTTGTCATAACTGTTTAATGTATTTCCCTGTTTTATATCTCTAAATTTATAATTAAAATTTAAAATGTCAGAAAAGTTTTGGCTATCTTCTATATTTGTTTTCATACTGAAAAAACATATTCCTGTGTTAAAACATATCACTTCTATTTTTTGTACTTTAAAAAATATTCCTTTGTCTTCATCTTTTCCTTGTACATCTTCTTCTAATTTGCATTCAAAAATTGTACATGGATATTTACTTAAAATAGCTGATTTCGTATCATCTGGAAGCTCTTCTAATTTATCTAACTTTAATTTAGAATGTGAAAAGCTAGAAAACAAAAATTCTCTCATTTTAGGTGAAAAATGTTTATATAGTTCAAAATCTTTACCCTTTTTAAATACCTTTAATTCAAATCTTTTATCTTTTAATAAGCTTAATATATATTTTTGATATTTACTTTCCTTTATTATAAAAGGATGTATAAAATATGTATATTGATAATTCATCTTTAGTTCCATTTGTATTACCTCTTCTATTATAATTGATTATAATAATTTATATTAACATCTAATCCTAAATGCCATCTACCAATAAAATTAATTAGCAAATATTCATCCAAATTATAAGTTGGTTCTTGTACTATATTTCCTTTACTATCAATACTTCCCCATCTTCCATATTTTTTAATTGCAACATATCCATAATCATTTTGTTCTGTAGCATCATCATAAATATAGTCAACAACTACTTTACCATCTTTGTCAACATATCCATATTTTCCATCTTTTTTGCTTAAAAATAATGTTCTATTAGGGAAAATATCTGATTCTTGTTTTTCTTCAAATTTGAAGTTATAGTATTTATATTCATCATCTATTCTTAATTTTAAATATCCTTTTGTTTCATTTAGTTCTAATAGTATTCCTGTAAGTTTAGTTTCTAAATTACTATTTAATATATTAGAATTTAAATTACTATCTTCTGTAATATAAATATCTGCCTTTTCATTATATACTATTGAAGTATATTCGAATGCTAATTTTTCTTGATTTTCAGAACTTATAATTCCATATTTATCAGCTTTTTTAGCTATAAATGTACCTACTTTAGTTTCTTTTAAATCTTCATATTGAGCATCGATTAGTACTTCTCCTGATAAATTCATTACACCATATTTGTTAGATTTAACATAAATAACTGCATTTTCTTGGCTTGATAATATTTGTTTGATAGAATCAAAATCGCTTGTTAGTACATCAGTATTTTCTTTATTTACTACTTTTTGTTTTCCATCTACTGTTACAACATATAAGTTATTCCCAAAAACTTTTTCAATGCCATCATATTTAATTTCTAATACTTGATTATTTGAATAATCTATAAGTCCATATTTTCCAGTTTCATCTTTTACAATAAATCCTGATTTGTTGTCTTTTCCTAATGTGTCTATATCTGCATATTTAGGTTCAACTACTATATTTCCTTCATTATTAACAATTCCGTATTTTCCATCTTTTTTTATTTTATATGAATTTTTCACTCCAGAAATTGCTGTTATTTCTTCATAATCAGTAGGTATTATTTCTTTTCCTGAAAAATTTATTAAACCATATTTTCCATCTTTTTGAACTTTTAATACATCTTGGTCATAACTCAAATTGCCAGTTGTATCTATGTTTTGTATTGCTTCTATTTTACTATACTCTGTAAAAATTTCTTTATTTTTTTCATTTAAGGCTTTTGTTTTATATTCACCAGTTTCATAATTTATGTCATATGTGCAAATGAATACTCCTATTTTAGAGTTAGGTATTACTATCATTTCTGCATATGATGGATCAACCACATAATTTCCTGTTTCATCTATTACTCCCCATTTGTTATTTTTATATACTGTAAAGCAACTTTTGCTTATTATTTTTCCAGTAGTAGTTTCCTTAGTTAATAATCCTTTTATTATAAATATAAACATAATAATTACTACTATCGCTATGATTACCGCAAATACTTTTTTCATGTTTAATTTTGGTTCTGTGTCATATCTTTTTCCTCTACTCATAATGGTCTCCTTTTTATGTATTTTATTTATTAGAAAAGTCAGTATGACCTTTTTAATAAATAAAATATATCATAAAATATGGTAGTTTTCAAGTAGATTACATACTTTATTTTCTTTTATATCGACCACCTCTGAATTCTCTATTTAACCAAATTTTATTATTTTTTGATATTTCTTGATACTAAATTTGAACTAAAATTTGAATTAAATGTATAAATAACTTTTGACGAATGTGATAGCTCGACCAAAAAAGAGCAAGGCCTCTACCTCACTCTTTATTCAAAAACTTACAAACAACAACACTCATATCATCTTTAGCCACACCATAGCCATTATCAACAGCCTCATTTAAAATCAAATCAGCAATTTTTTTAGTATTAGTTGTTTCAATATCTTCCAATAAATACTTAATCCACAATTCTTTATTCTTATACTCAACATTAGAATCCAAAATACCATCAGTACACATAAGCATAATCTCGCCTTCAGCAATATCCCTATCAAATTGTTGTAATCCCGCATCATTTATAATACCTGCTGGAAGTGAATTAGCCTTAATAATTTGAACTTTATTTCTATTTTTAATATAAGTTGGACAAGCTCCACTTTTAATAAATTCTATATTTCCAACATATAAATCAATAATTGCAATATCTAATGTAGCAAATATTTCCTCATTTTGATTAATTAAACTTGAATTTATTAATTCAAGAGAAGTCTTTTTATCAAAACCAGATAATAATAAATTCTCTAGCATTTTTAATGCCTTTTCACTACTTTGTTTTGCATCATTACCTGAGCCCATTCCATCGCTTAAAGCTACTAAATATTTACCATCTTTTAATCTAATACTTAATAAGCTATCACCAGAAATATTGCTATCATTTTTTGTTATTTCAGCATTTCCAATAGCCATAACAAATTTATCATCTGATAAAAAGTTTAATCTAGTACCAATACTTGCATCTTCATTAAAAACAATTTTTTCTTTTAATACTTCTGTAAGTATCTTTTCAATGTATTCAATATCAGTATTATTTGATTTTTGCATATAAACTTCTATCAAAAATCTATCTTCTCTTTGTATTGAAATTTCTTGTATTTCTATTTCTTTCTGTTTTAATAATTCTATTACTTGCTTCTTTTCATTGTTATATTGTTCTTCATTTTTTATATTTTTTTCTATATTTTCTGCTATACTTGAAATTGCTTTTGACACTCCTTTTAATTGTGTCTCTATGTTTTTCTTATTTTCTTCAAATTTCTTTTGCCATACAAAATTTGATTTACTAATTTTATATGACATATTAATTACTCTAATCATTTGTGAAATATTTTCTTCTAAATATTCACTTATTTTTTTATCATCAAATCCAACAATATAGCTATCACACTCAGCAAAAATTTCAAGTAAATCTTCTCTTGTAATTTCCTGTTTATCAACTAATAATTTAAAAATTTTATCAACTATAGGACCTTCAGTTTTACACATATCTTCATATAACATATTATTTTCATATCCGTTCAAATTGTCTAATAATTCTGAAATAAATATGTCTTTATTTGATTGCATTGGTTGCTCTTCTACATTGTTTTCTTCTATTTTATAAGATTTAGCCATTTCTTGAATTGTATCAGAAACATTATTTAATCTCTCTGCAGTTTCTTTACTTTTATTTAAAGCCCTATCTGGAAATATTGGTAGTAATTTAGAACTTCCCATAAATTCTTCAATATTTATTTGAATTGATTTTGGTACAGCTAAAAGTCCAATTGAAGCTATTAATATCTCTTTAAAATGAATTAATTCCACTGTATATCCATTTGAAACATACGCAAGAATTATATTTCCTAAACAAAAACCTATTACAACCCCTATTTTTCCAAATCTATTTAATACACCTGCTATCATACCAGAAATAGCATAAGCAGCCACCATTATTGGGTCAGAAGATGTAATAACACCAAGCGTAACTCCAATAGTAACACCAGCAGTTGTTCCTACCAATACTCCATTTTTCCATCCTAAAATCAAAACAATTAATATACTTAAAATATTTCTAATAGAAAAGCCAAAAACACTTAAATCTCTAAAAGCGCCAGCAGCTATTGCAAGTATTAAACTTGCCCCTAAAATTTCCTCTATTGAAAAAGCTTTTCCATCACTAAAATCTCTAATTACAATTATTGAATTTACAAATATTTTATAAAACACTACTGCTATTATTGAAAAAGATATTATTGATAAAATATCA
>CAKPQY010000082.1 GCA_934179885.1 uncultured Clostridia bacterium | reverse complement strand
CTAAATCAATATTTTCATTTATAATATAGTTTTCTAGTTCTTTTTTCTCTTTCAATTTTTATAACTCCTTTATAAGACATCTTATATCTTTATTGTGGTAAAAAAATAAAAAAGGTTACACTTTTTTATAATTATATAAGATAAATAATCATAACCACTCATAAAACGGGTGGTTATGATTTTTATCTTGTTCTTATTCTTTTTCAAAAGGCATATTTTGCATAATTATTATATCTTTTTTTCTATAAATTGATAGTATTAAAGCTAAACTCATCATATTAATAACCAAATTAGCACCACCATAAGATACAAATGGAAAATTGAAACCGGATTCTATCCATAAATTTAGATTCATTAAAATGTTAAATATCGCATGCAATATGAACATGCTTGATATTCCTATTATTAATAATTTTCCATAATTATCTTTTATTTTTATAGCATTTAAAATCAATTTTATACTTAAAGCAATTATTGCTAACACTATTGCTATGCTTACTGTCCATCCATAGTGTGCTAGAATAGAAATGAATGCAAAATCTGTTCCTTCATCAAATAAATATAATGCATTACTTTTATTTTCTGCCTCTCCAAACATTTTAGCTGACTCAATAATTGTTTTTCTATTCATTGCAACCCAGCCTCCACCATGTGGATCACTTTCCGGATTAGTTGTTACTGTAATTCTTTCCAATATAAATGGTGATGTTACTAGTATAAATATTAACAAGCACATTCCTACGATTGTTACTGTTCCCCATAGTTTTACAATGTTTTTAATTTTATTTTCTTTAACTTGCATAATCTTTACAGTTGCTAATATTAAATATGTTAAACCTAATACCAAAACTGATGCCATTGATGGAATTAATGCTAAAAAGCCTAATGATAATATGCTTAATATAATAATTTTAACTAAATTCATATTTACTTTTATATTTATATATTTTGAAATTATTTCACTTAATTTATTTTCTTTATTCAAATTGTTAATAAATCCTACAAAAGCTATTATATACAATGGTATGGCAATTACTGCTGGAGAAAATGTAATTGAAATTGTTGCATATATGTATGGTATTCCATTTACATTTACTCCAAAAACTAGAGCATAAATAATGGTTCCTGTTGCTATTAAATAAAATATATTTGGATATTTGCTTAATTTTGTATAATCTATAAAGTAAATTGCTATTCCTAATACAATACCTATTATTAAAAAGAATATGTACTTACTTATGCTAATTTGTGTTGAATAAAATTCCAAACTATTTTCTATTCTTATTTGTACGACTAAAAATCCAAAACATAATAGAACACATACAATTAGTAATAGCTTCCAGTCTAACTTTGGTTTATGTATTTTATTTAGTTTTTTTCCTATTTCTTGAGCTTCTCCCATTTGTTCTATTGCTTTTTCTTCTGCTGTTGTTTCTTCCAACCCTTCCTGCATATAATTTTCTTTTGCTTCTTCAATATGATTTTTTAATTCTTCTGCTATGTTTTCTCTTATTGGTTTATATTTAATTTGTTCACATACAGAATCTAAAAATTCCTTAATTTGCAAATGAAACACCCCCTAATACGTGGTTTATTCCATTGCTAAAAATTTTCCATTCTTCCTTTTTATCTTTTAGTTGTTTTTTCCCTTTTTCAGTTATTGCATAATATTTTCTTTTCTTTGCTGTACTTTCATCCCAATAAGATGTAATAAATCCATTTTCCTCTAGTCCATGTAATATTGGATATAAAGTTCCTTCTTTTAGTTCAAATACATTCTCTGATTTTTCACTTAACTTTTTAATCATTTCATATCCGTACATATTGCTATCCTTTAATAAATCAAGTATTAACATAGTTGTACTTCCCTTCAATAATTCTTTGCTAATTTTCAAATCTATCTCCTCCTTTATAATAAAATATACCTAGATATTCTATGTATTTTTATACATTGTATATCTAGGTATTATTTTTGTCAATACTTTTTGAAAAATATTTATAAAATACTACTAGTAATCTTCTCATAATATTATTGAAATTTATGAACATTCAAATATTTTAAACAAGCTTCAATTTATATCTATATCTTCTTTTAAATAATAAATATCGACAAAATCATCTTCTGTTTTAATTGTTTTTACCCGAATTTTAAACTCAAACTGAGCGACAACTTGTAATTTGTCGTTCTAATTACTTTTCATTAAATCTGTATAATATATAATTTCTTTGTTTAACTTTTTAGCATACTCTATTTCTGAATTTGTGCTTTCACCAACATAATTGCTTATATTAACTACTAATATTGCATCAGATAATTCTATTCTTTTAAAATGTGCTTCTTTTAGCTTTGTTAATTGTTCATCTGTTCTATCATAATCTTCTAATACTGGATAAACTGGTGTCAGGATACAATTACCTTCTAAAGCCATTTTTTCAGCAATTACCATCATTTCCTTTTTATATCTTAAACTTCCACATAATGTTATTACTTTCATTACAATTCCTCCGAATTTATATTTACTTTCTTCATCTTTTATGAAAAATTTAATTATTAATTCCATATACTGTATATGCATTTTGTGTGGTGTATTTTATAACTTCTTCTTCTGTTAATCCTTTAATTTCTGCAATCTTATTTACAATATATTTTAAATACAATGAATTGTTCCTTGAATGTTTTTCAAATGGTTCAGGTGGTAAAACTGGACTATCTGTTTCTATAACTATTCTATCAATAGGAGTAATTCTAACAGTTTCTTGTACATCGTTGTATCTTGTAACAGGACCTCCTACTCCTATATAAAACCCCATTTCAATAAATTTCTTTGACATTTCAGGTGTTCCAGAATAGCAGTGCATTATACCTCTTTTTTTTACAAAATTCTCTCTTAAGATTTTCTCCATATCTTCTTGTGATTCTCTTGAATGTATTATTATAGGTAAATCATATTTATTTGCTAATTCAATTTGTTTTATAAAATATTTTTTCTGTAGTTCTACTGGATAATTAAAATGATAATCTAATCCAGTTTCTCCAATTGCAACTAATTTTGAATTATCTTTTTTTAATTGTTTTTTAATTATTTGCTCAATTAAATCCATTGAAATTCCTTTTTCAACTTCCATAGGATGTATTCCTAATGAATAATACATATATGAATATTTATCGGCATATTCTATAACTTTGTTAGCTGATTCTATATTTATACCTATATTTACAAGTCCACATATTTTTTCATTAAATTTATCAAATAACTCTTCTCTATCTTTATCAAATTCTTTCCAATCATAGTGAGCATGAGTATCAAAATATAACATATTATTTTCCCCCCTTTTTTTCATTTATATTATAATTCTAAATTTTGAAAAAGGCAAGACGTCATTTGACGCCTTGCCTCATTACATATCAATTTTTAGAAAAACCTGGATAAAGTTGTTCTGCCAAATCAAACATTTCATCAAAGTTTCTTCTATGCCACACATCATACACAGCAACCCAGTTGCTCTGTTTCTCTATATTGTGATAATTCTGACCAATCACATCAAAATGCAGTGACTCAAACATGTGAACCACAATCTTGTTGTGAATACGGGTTTGGATATATGCATAGTCATATTTTTGCTTTTTAAGTTCTTCCAGAACTTGCAACAAAGCTTCCTTAGCATATCCTCTTTTCTGACAGTCAGGGAACACATATATTCCATTTATCTTAGCACATTTAGCCGTTGAAAAATGAATCATCATATATCCTACTGTTTTTCCATTGTCATTGAGTTCATAAACAACTCTTGTTCCATTTTTGAATGTTGCTTCGTTCTTTTGAATCCATGTTGAGTAATATGGATACTCTCCAATAAATTCCTCTGTCAAACTCCGCAATCCCTCTTTAATCCTTTCGGATTCTTTCAGCTGAATGATTTTCATATTGTTTGCTCCTTTCTGCTATTCATCAACATCGTAATTCCAAATGTTTAAATGTCCTTTTGCGGAAATTGGTTCAGAAAGAGCTTCTACATCTTCTAAAATCCAAGCATATCTTCCTAAACTATATTCTCCACATAAGAATTCCTGCTGGTTTTTCTGAATTTTGTCCAAAAATTCTTGATCCATATATATGCAATCTACTAACTTGCACTTGCATATAATAGTGCCATATCCCATAGGAACATTAGGAATCAACTTTAATAATTCAATTGTGTGTTCATCACTCCTTTTGATTTTTTTGCTACTTGCATGGATATAAAGTTCACCTCTATAAGATGTTTTCCAACTTCTTGTTTCGATGACCTTCTTCCCCTCTTTAATAAGGGTTGCCCATGGTTCAATTAAGCTTAAAACTTTCATACTTTTGGCTCCTCTGTAATTGATATGTAATTTTGTTTTGGAAAGAACTTCCATATTTATATTATACTACAAATATAGCTACAATTCAATGCTTTCTAAGATTTTAATTACCTATTATCTACACTATGTAATGTATTTTCTATGTGAATTTTTCACATTGTTCTGATTAACCATCGCATACTCCATTGTAGTATCTATTTTTATATGACCTAATAATTTTTGAACTTGTTCTATTGGCATTCCTTTATCAATAGCCATAGTAGCCATTGTTCTTCTAAATTTATGTGGATGTACTTTATTTATATTTGCTTCTTTTCCTAAATTTCTAATAACAATTTCAATTCCTGATATTCCTAATCGGTTATATGGTTTTATAAGTGATACAAATAAT
>CAKPQY010000081.1 GCA_934179885.1 uncultured Clostridia bacterium | reverse complement strand
GAACAAAAGCACCACAAGCAGCAGGTAAAATTCACTCTGATATAGAAAGAGGATTCATAAAAGCAGAAGTTGTATCATATGATGATTTAATGAGAGAAGGCTCAATGGTAGCAGCTAAAGAAAAAGGCTTGGTTCGTTCAGAAGGAAAAGAATATATTATGCAAGATGGGGATATTGTATTATTTAAATTTAATGTGTAATATATGTAATTATTTTGTAATAAAAATGTAAAAAAAAATTGCCGAAAAAATATTGACTTATTTAAAGATAAAGTATACAATTTATTTAGATTTAAAATTGTACTTAAGATAAAAAAGGTATAATTATGTTTAGTTGTAAAATAATAAATATAACAAAGGAGAGAAGAAAAATGAAAAATTCAAAAATAGTAAAATTAGTTTTAATTATGATTATATGTCTTTCAATTTTAATTGTTGCAAAAGAGACATTAGCAGCAACAGATTTAACAGATACTTTAACTAGAAATAATACAGTAAATAATACAACGACTATTACAGAAAAAAATACAACCAATGAAACAATAAAAAACACAACTAACAGTGTAATATTAACAACAAATAATACAAGCAATTATAATAATACATCTTTACCAAAAACAGGTGTAGGAGATTCAATGCCAGTTGTAATTTTAGTAGTAGTATTAGGAATATCTGCAGTATATGCTTACAAAAAAATGCAAGATTATAGAAATATATAATTAAATATAAAATTTAAATAAAGGAATTTTAAAAAATTCCTTTATTTTTTATTTCAAATTGTATATAATAATTAAGAAGTTTTATATATTAAACTACCAAGTTACCTTTGGTAAAACTCTACTAATAAAAAACTAATAGTTATATACGAAGGAGAGAAACATACGAAATGAATAAAAAACAAGCAGAATTAAGAATAAAAGAATTAAGAGAAAAAACAGAATATTATGCAAAAGCATATTATGATGATGATAAACCAGAAATATCAGATTTTGAATATGATATGTTAATGGTAGAATTACGTAATTTAGAAAAAGAATATCCAGAATTTCAAAGTTCAGAATCTTTAACACAAAAAGTTGGAGGGCATGTAAAAGAAGGATTTGAAAAAGTAACACATGAAGTACCATTACAGAGTTTACAAGATATATTTAGTTTAGATGAAATAGATGAATTTGACAATAGAATAAGAAAATCAGCAGAAGAAAATGGAATAAAAGAAGTAAAATATGTAGTTGAAACAAAAATAGATGGATTATCAGCTGCTTTAGAATATAAAGACGGAAAATTTGTAAGAGGTGCAACAAGAGGAAATGGGCTAGTTGGAGAAGATGTAACTCAAAATCTAAAAACAGTAAAAACAATACCAATGGAAATAAATGATAAAGTAGATATAACAGTGCGTGGAGAAGTATTCATATCAAAAGAAGATTTTGAAAAAATGAATCAAGAAAGAGAAGAAAATGAAGAAGAACTATTTGCAAATGCACGTAATGCAGCAGCAGGTTCACTTCGTCAATTAGACAGCAAAATAACAGCTTTAAGACCATTAGATATTTATATATTTAATGTTCAAAAAATTGAGGGAAAAGAATTCAATTCACACTTTGAAGAACTAGAATATTTAGAAAAACTAGGATTTAATGTAAACCCAGTGCGCATTCCATGCAATAATTTAAAAGAAGTAAAACAAGCAATAGAAAAAATAGGAGAGATGAGAGAAAATCTAACATTTGGAATAGATGGAGCTGTTATAAAAGTAGATAACCTAAAATTTAGAGAAATACTAGGAACAACAGTAAAAACACCAAGATGGGCAATTGCATATAAATATCCACCAGAGCAAAAAGAAACAATAGTAAAAGATATAATTGTACAAGTTGGAAGAACAGGAGTAATTACACCAATGGCAGTATTAGAACCAGTAAAAGTAGCAGGTTCAACAATATCAAAAACAACACTTCACAATGAAGATTTTATAAAAGAAAAAGGACTAAAAATAGGTGATACAGTAGTAATTCAAAAAGCAGGAGATGTAATTCCAGAAATAGTAAAAGTAGTAGAAGAAAAAAGAACAGGAAAAGAAATAGCCTTTGAAATGCCAAGAGTATGCCCAGTATGTGGAGCAGAAGCAGTAAGAGAAGAAGGCGAAGCAGCAGTAAGATGTACAGGAATAGAATGTCCAGCAAAATTATTCAGAAACTTAGTACACTTTGTATCAAGAGAAGCGATGAACATAGATGGACTAGGAGAAAATATAATTCAGCAATTACTAGACAGAGAACTAATTCACAATATATCAGACATATATGAATTAAAATTTGAAGACATAGCATCATTAAAGAAAAATGGAAATAAATTTGCACAAAATTTAATAGACAGTATAAATGCAAGTAAAGAAAATGATTTATACAGATTAATAACAGCATTAGGCATAAGACATGTAGGAGGAAAAGCATCAAAATTATTAGCTAAAAAATACAAAACAATAGACAATTTAATGAATGCAAGCTTTGACGAATTAAGCGAAATAAATGACATTGGAGAAGTAATGGCAAATAGCATTAGAGAATTCTTCTTACAAGACCAAACAATAGACTTAATTAACAAATTAAAGCTAGCTGGAGTAAATACAAAATCACTACAAGAAGAAAGCACAGATAATAGATTTGAAGGAAAAACATTTGTATTAACAGGAAGTTTAGAAAAATACACAAGAAAAGAAGCAGAAGATATTATTGAAAAATTTGGCGGAAAAACATCAGGTTCAGTATCTAAAAAAACAGATTATGTACTAGCC
This sequence comes from uncultured Clostridia bacterium, assembly GCA_934179885.1. Taxonomy (GTDB): domain Bacteria; phylum Bacillota; class Clostridia; order TANB77; family CAG-508; genus CAG-269. Next base: position 1,959 of record CAKPQY010000081.1, on the reverse strand, counting down.
GGAGAAGACGCTGGAAGTAAGCTAACAAAAGCCCAAAGCTTAGGAGTAACAATAATTTCTGAAGAAGAATTTGAGAAAATGTCCCATTAGGGACGGTTCTTTTTGGGACATATCTATTAAATAATAAATTGGAGGAAAAAATGGAAGAAAAGTATACTTTTGAAATGATGTGGGAAGATTTAAATAATGGATATCAAATATATTATACTTATGTAAGAAACAGATATTTATTATTCAAAACAGCACCTAATTGCTATACTCAAAAACTATTAACAGAACATAAAAGAAACCCACAGCCTAGAATGTCAATGCTTACATTGAAAAGGGTTAAAGAGATGTTTCCAGATATGGAGGATATTGAATACAAGATTATATCAGATTAAAAGATATAGTCTAAATACATAAATAACATATTAAAATATACAGCCTAAGTACATAAAAAATATATTAAGTCATATGAAATAAATACATATTAGAATAATATATTAAAAATTTAGGAGGCCAAATTAATATGAATATAGGAATTGATTTAGATGGGGTTTTAACCAATTACAGGGAGTTTGCAATAGAACAAGGACAGAAATATTGCAAAGAAAATAACAAGGGAAAATTGGAAAATCCAGAGGCATATTATATGAAGGACATGTATAATTGGGATGAAGAGACAGATTATGATTTTTGGATGAAAAACATATTCTCATATGCAAAAGAAAAAAAAGCAATTCATGGAGCAGCAGAAAATATAAAAAAATTAAAAGCAGATGGGCATACGATATTTATTATAACAGCAAGAAAATTTGCAACGCCAGATGATATTTGCAAACAAGAAATAAAAGAAAAAATGAAAGAAACAGTAAAAGAATGGCTGGCCAAAAATGATATTGTGTATGATTATATTATTTTTTCATCAGAAGATAAATCAAAACATATCATAGAAAATAATCTTGATATTATGGTAGAAGATTCACCTAATAATGTGAAAAACTTGTCGAAACTAACAAAGATAATATGTGTTGATTGGCCATATAATAAAGATGTGGAAAATGATAATATTTATAGATGTTATAATTGGAATGAAATATATGATACTATATATAATTTAACTGCTGAAAATAGTTGATAATTAATTTCGGCTATTCTACAATTTAAAAATATTAACCAGTAACGAAAACATAATAAAAAAAGGGGAATAAAAATGTCAGTAATAATAGATGGAAAAGAATTAGCAAAAAAAATAAGAGCAAATTTGAAAATAGAATGTGAAGAATTAAATAAAGAAGGAATAAAATCAAAACTTGCAGTAATAATGGTTGGAGATGATCCAGCATCAAAAGTATATGTTAGAAATAAAAGTAAAGCATGTGAAGAGGTAGGAATAGAATATGAAGAATATCTAATAGGATCTAATATTGCTCAAAAAGAATTAATAGATTTAATAAAAAAACTAAATCAAGATAATACAGTAAATGGAATTTTATTACAAAGCCCAATACCATCAAATTTAGATATAAATGAAGCTTTTAGAACAATTGCACCAGAAAAAGATGTAGATGGATTTAATCCAGTAAATGTTGGAAAACTAGTTTTAAATCAAGACACATTTGTATCTTGTACACCTTTTGGAATAATAAAAATGTTTGAAGAATATAATATTGACTTAACTGGCAAAAATGTGGTAATATTAGGAAGAAGCAATATTGTAGGAAAGCCATTAATACATTGTTGTTTAAATAAAAATGCAACTGTAACAACATGTCACTCTAAAACTCAAAACTTAAAGGAAATTACATCAAAAGCAGATATACTAATTTCTGCAATAGGAAAAGCAAATTTTGTAACAGAAGATATGGTAAAAGAAAATGCAGTTGTAATCGATGTAGGAATTAATAGATTAGACAATGGAAAAATTACAGGAGATGTAGATTTTGAAAATGTAAAAGAAAAGGCAAGTTATATAAC
>CAKPQY010000080.1 GCA_934179885.1 uncultured Clostridia bacterium | reverse complement strand
AAAAATTAATGAATGCAGAAATAATTACACAATATCCTCACATAGGAAAAGGGGAACTTGATGGAATTATTAAATTTAAAAGAAATAAAACTGATGGGACAAGCACTGATTTAAAATTTATAGAGCAAGCTGAATTTAATCAATATGTAGAGGATGAAAATGAGAATGTATTAGATTATTTTACATTAGATGATTATGGAAATTTAATGATAGCTGTGATAGATACAAAAAGCGAAGAATTAGTATCTAATGATGGAATTAATATTAACTCATTGGATATAAAAGAAATTAATTATGGAACATTATCAGAAGAAAATAAACAATCAGATGGTAAATATTATAAAAAAGAAAGCATTATAAATAAAGAACTTATAAACTATAAAAGTGCTGTGCAACAATATACAATGCCATTTCAATATTTATGGACTTTATTAGTTGTAGGTGAAGATAAAGAATTTGTATTGGAATTAGCTGATTTAGTAGAAAATAGTGAAATAGTTATTGAAATTTACGATAATATAACAAAATCTACAGATGTGGATGTTTATTCATATAATAAAGAAACTAGAATAGATAAGTATGTAAGACTTAACGTTGATGACGATTATGGTGCAACTGGATATGCAACAGAAAGATATTGGCTTTCAAAGGATTCTCCAAATGCAAATAAAAATTATGATTCTAATTATTTAGCCTCATATGAAAAGAGTGAAGAGGATTATAATATAACATACACAAAAGTAACTGAAAAGAATTCGATAATGTATGATGTAACAAAAGCAGATGTCTGGATTGTAGATTATAGCAAAGAGTATGAATATCAAGAGGGTAACAAAGAAGAAACAGAAGAAAATAATAAAACATTAGATAATACAGATTATATTTTAAATGAACAAACATCAACGAATTCTAATGATGATAGTTCTTTATTGGAAGATCAAGAGGCTCAGGATTTTGCTTCTGAGATAAAAGAATTTATAGAAGAAAATGCAAATAATACTGATTCAATTGAAAATGAAGTTGATGGTAATGAAGATGAAGAAATTGAGGTTAATGTAGATGTAGAATATGTTGAATTAAAACATTATGATCATAAAATTAATGTGAATAAGGCATCAACAGAGGCTACAATTTCGCAAAAATATGTTGCAGGAAATGTTATTAATAATCCAAAAGTAAATAATAATAATAATGAAATAAATTTTGTAACACTACTTAAAAAAAGTGAATATAAAGGTTTAAGACAGGAATTAACATCAGAGATTACAAGTTGGTTAATAGAAATATTAGAATCAAATCCTGATACTGTAAATATGGTGGATTTAACAAAATATTTATTATATAAAGTAACAGACAATGATTATGGAGTTACCAATTATGATTTTAAAGAATTTTCAAATGTAAATTTTTATAATTATGCAGGAGTTTATGGTAATTCTCTTCAAGAGAAAGTTTGGTTTGCTTTAAAGGAGTTAGGTTATTCAGATGTTTCAGTAGCAGGCGCTATGGGAAATATACATTATGAATCAGGTGGATTTAATTCAGATGCGGTAGAGAAGTCCACAGGACAAGGAATAGGATTAGTGCAATGGTCTTTTGGAAGAAGAACAGCTTTAGAAAGTTATGCAGAATCAAAAGGTGTATCTTGGACAGATGAAGATTCACAAATAGAATTTTTAATTGCGGAAATTGCAGGAGTGGGTCCTGCAGTTAAGTTTGCAACATTGCAAATGATTGCAGCAACTTATGATGGAGTTACATATGAGGCATCAGCTTGGGAAAATGCAATGACTGTAGAAGATGCAACAAGAGCTTTTGGAGCATGTTTTGAAAGACCTAAAGAGTCAGAGTACATAAATAGTATTGAAGAGAGAATAGAGTGGGCAGAAAAATACTATAAAGAATTTTCTGGTCTAAAAAAACCTGATGGAGAATATACGCCTATTTCAGAAGATGTTGTTTTAGGAACTTTTAAATCAGATATAACAGGAAAAACATTTAGAATCTTTAACCAAATGAAAATAGATGGCTGGAGAGGCCTTTGCAATAACGCGGCAGCAATAACAATAGCAAGTGGATATACTACTGATAGTAATGAAAAATTAATAAGTGTTGCTAATAATTCTGCAAGGTTTCCACTTGCATCTGGAATTGAAGGAACAAAAACATTTTTTAATAGATATGGTTTAACAGCAGAATGGTCGACAAGTGATAATTTAAATTATATGGCAACATTGAAAGCAAACCTATTGGCTAAAAAATATGCTGCAATACATGTTAGATCAATTCAATATCAATATCCATATGTTGGAGCCAGTGGAAAACGATGGTGTAGCGAAAAGAGTGCTATGCACTGGGTAGCAATTCTTGGATATAGATGTGAGGGAGGCCGAGACAAAATTTTTGTTGGAGATCCAGGTGCAGGAAATACTGGTTGGTATGATATAGGTGAATTTTCATTAACTACAAATGGTCAATTTATAGATAGTATATATTATATTTGGGAAAAATAAATTTAAATTATTTTAATTTTATAAGAGGAAGTTAATATGGATAATATGAAAAAATTATTAAGAATTATATTAATTTTAATACTAGTCATAATCTTATTAATAGTAGCAATATTAATTTTTGCAAAAAATAATTCTAATGAAATAAATAATAGTGTAGATGAGTCAACTGATGTTGAAACAAAGAAATACCTCAGTTCATTAAGTCAAGAAGCTCTAGAGCAAAGAGATGTCTCAAATGAAGACAAAATTTTAATACAAAATTGTCTACAAAAATACTATAATTCATTGAATTTAAATAGCACATTATATTACGGTATGTTATATGGAGAATATCAACAATTATATAGTAATGAAGAAATACAAGAGCAAGTATATCAATATTTAAGTGAAAAATATATTAAGGAAAATAATATACAAAAAAATAATGTATTTAGTTTTGTAAGTAGCTTAAGAGTATCACCAATGGTTATTCCTTACGAAATTAAAAAAATAGATAATGAAAATTTGAATACCTTTATCGTTGGTGTTGTAATAGAAAATCAAAAGAATTACGAACTTATTAAACAAGAGTATTTAGTAATAAATTTTGATACAAAAAACAAATTATTTTCTGTAGAGCCAAAAGGGAATGAATATAATAATATTGATGATGTAAGATTAGAAAATTTGGAAGAAAATATTATTCAGCAACAACTAAATACTTATAGAAGTGTATCTGCTACATTTGAAGAAATAACAAAGTATTATTTTAATATGTATAAACAATTATCTTTTGGGGCACCAGAGATTGCATATAAATTATTAGATGAAGAATACAGAAACAAACGATTTGAAAATGTTGATAATTTTAAGAAATATGTTCAGAATAATCATGATAATATTAAAAGTTTACAAGCAAATCAATTTTCAACAAATACATATGATACTTATACAGAATATATTATAAAAGATAAATATAATAACATTTATATTTTTGATGATTATAAAAAAGAATATTCTATAAGAGTTAAATTGGATTCATATACAATATTAACAAATGATTATAAAGAAGTTTATCAAAGTGCAACAAATCAGAAAAAAGTTCAAATGAATATAGACAAATTTATTAAAATGATAAATTGCCAAGATTATAGAACAGCATATAATTGTTTATCTAATAACTTTAGAAATAATTATTTTTCTACTGAAGATGAATTTAAAAAAGAAATAAAAAATAGATTTTTTACTTATAATGAAATTCAGTTTAATCAATTTAAAAAATTAAGTTTAGATACGTTTACGTATGAAATTCAATTATCAGATTTAACTGGAGAAAGTAAAGAAACAAAAAATATTACAATAATAATGAAATTAAATGATGGTTTTAATTTTGAAATGTCATTTAATATGTAAAGAAGCTTGCAAATAAGCTTCTTTTTTTGTATAATATCAATATAATATGGGAGGAATTTTTATGATAGAAATAAAAAATGTATCTAAAAATTATAAAAAAGATGAAAAGGTTATAGACAATTTGAATTTAACAATTAAAGATGGAGAGATATTTGGATTTTTAGGTCCAAATGGAGCTGGAAAAACAACCACGATAAAGATGATAACTGGAATATTAGAAATAGATGAAGGGGATATTTTTATAAATAATAAAAGTATAACAAAAGAGCCCATCGAGGCAAAAAAAATGATGGGATTAGTTCCAGATAATCCAGATGTATTTTTAAAATTAAAAGGTATTGAATATTTAAATTTTATTGCTGATGCATATGAAGTTTCTGAAGAAGAGAGAGAGATAAGAATAGAAGAGCTTTCAAAAAAATTTGAAATATATGATGTTTTAAATAATAAGATAGAGAGCTATTCACATGGTATGAGACAAAAACTTCTTATAATAAGTGTATTGTTACATAATCCACATAATTGGATATTAGATGAACCATTAACTGGATTAGACCCTAAATCAACATTTGAATTAAAAAAACTAATGAGAGAACATACTCAAAATAATAATACAGTGTTTTTCTCTACTCATGTACTTGATGTTGCAGAAAAATTATGTGATAGAGTAGGAATTATAGATAAAGGAAAATTATTATTTGTGGGCACATATGAAGATTTAAAAAAAGAATTAAAAGAAAATAAATCTTTAGAAGAATTATTTATGGAGATAGTGAAAAATGGTTAAAAAAATAAAAAATATATATAATTTAACAAAAATATTTTTTAAAAGTTCATTTCAAAATCCTTATT
>CAKPQY010000079.1 GCA_934179885.1 uncultured Clostridia bacterium | reverse complement strand
GAAGGTAAATGAAATATTGATTCCGATATTAATAATTATTGTAATTTTAATACGGAATTTTTAATATACAGAATATAGATTTTGCAAATTTAAATAATTATTTAATAGAAGAAAATAATCAAAATTGGCTATTAACAAGCATATTATATGCAAGTTATAATTGTGTTTTGTTAATACCTATTTTGATTTCGATAAAAGATTATATATCTAAATCTAAAAATATAAAATATATATCTATAATTGTAAGTATAATAACTACAATTTTATTAATTACAGTATTTTTATTTTTAATAAAAGTTGATGTTAATATAAAAGAGTTAGAAATGCCTGCTGTTTATGCGATAAATAATATATGGCCTAATATAAAAAGTGTGTATGGAGTAATTATTTTGATATCTATTTTTACAACTGCGATTTCTTTGGGAATGAGTTTTTTGAAAAATGTTTCAATTAATAAAAGAAGTTATAATGTTATAGCTATATTGATTTGTGTGGGTGGTGTTGTTTTTTCTGGGTTTGGTTTTTCTAATTTAGTAAATGTGATGTATCCATTTTTAGGAATTTTAGGATTATTGCAAATAATACAAATTATTAAATTTCGGGTTATTTTAAGCTTGCTCACTTCCGGCATTCATATCTATGATTATTGTATGTATTCGTTCATTACATTCGTTTAGAATTTTTAATTGTTTAGCTTAGACCGCTTTCACTCAGGCTCAAAATGAATATAGTTCTATTTTGAAAATTTTCGAATGTGATTGGAGAGTATCTTAAAAAATATTAAATTGCGTGTTTGAGGGTGCGCAAAGTCGGAGAGGCTCAAACACGCAATTTTAGATTTTTTTAGAGCTCGTATTGAACCGAGAAAATTAGAAAAATAGAACTATATTCATTTTGCCTATGAACATCCCTCAAGCTAAACAATAACAAATTCTAAAACTCATTCCAATCAATCATACATACAATAATCATAGATATGAATGCCGGAAGTGAACAAGCTAAAAAAAACCGAAACTTAAATAAAAATTGTATTGCAAAAATAAATAAAAACTGATATAACATAAGTAACAAAACATAGGAGAAAAAATATGAAAGATTTTTGGATAGAACCTGAACAAAAAAAGGTAAATAAAAAGAAAGTAGCAACATCAATAATTATAGGAATAATTCTAATACTGCTTATTATAATAACAATAGTATATGCAAACAATAAAGGAGCAAGAAACTGGATAGACAAAAATATCTTACGAAAAGAAAAAACACAAAACAATTTACCAAGTATTGAAATAGAAGAACCAGATAATTCAAGCATATATGCATTTAACAAATATATAGGAATATTAAATAAAAATATTTTCCAAATATATGATAATACTGGAAAAAAAGTAAATGAATTAACAATAGAAATAACAAAACCAATATTTAGTTCAAATAATAGATATTTAGCAATTGCTGAAGAAAAAGGACAAAAATTATATTTAATAGAAGATAACAACATAATATGGGAAACAAAAGTAGAAGGAAATATATCTCAAATTGTTGTTAATAAAAATGGATACGTAGCAGTAACAATAGTAGATACGCTTTATAAGACAATAGTTTCGATGTATGATAACAAGGGAGAAGAACAATTCAAGACATTTTTGAAGTCTACCAGAGCTGTTTCAACATCAATTTCAGAAGATAATAAATATCTTGCAATAGCAAAAATAGATACATCAGGAACGATGATACAATCAAGTGTTGAAGTCATGCCTATAGAAGATGTAAAAAATAATCCAGATAACTCAGTTAAAAAGATATATGATGGGGAAAGCAATGATTTAATAATAAATATTAAATATCAAGAAAAAGACAAATTATTATGTATGTATACAGATAAAATCACAGTTATAAAAACTGATGGAACAGTAGAAAAATTGCAGGAATATGGAAATAAAAAAGTTTCATTTGCATCAATTGAATTATCAAATACATCAATAACAGTTGAAGAAAAATCATCTGGAATATTCACAGCAGATTCAATAGTAAATATAATAAATTCAGACAATAAGAGTAAATCGATGTATACAGCAGAAGCTGTAACCAAAGAAATATATACAAGCAATAATATAATAGCATTAAATTTAGGATCACAAGTGGAATTTATAAATACAAGCGGATGGTTAGTAAAAAGGTATATAGCAGAACAAGAAATAACAAGTATAGTTTTATCTAATTCTGTTGCAGGAATTATTTACAGAGATAAAATAGAAATTATAAATCTTTAATATAAAATAAAGCAATAAGAATTATTAAATTTTGAAAAAGGAGATTATCAATTATGGGAATTATTATAGATATAATATTAATAGCAATAGTACTATTATCAGCATTTTTAGGATATAAAAAAGGATTAGTTAAATTAGGAGCAAAATTATTTGCAGGAATAATTGCAATAATAGTAACAATTGTTATATATAAACCAGTATCAGGAATGATAATTAATAATACATCAATAGACGAAAAAATAAGAGATACAATTATAGAAAATACAACAAATGCTATAGATGAAAATGTACAAACACAAAATAACGTTACAAATCAGTTGGAAAATAATATAATACCAGAACAAGCTGAAAATATAGCAAAAAATACAGTATATGCTGTAACAGCGGTAGTGCTATTTATAGCGGTAAGAATAATTTTAAGTATTGTAATATCTTTAATGGATTTTGTAGCTAATTTACCATTATTAAAACAATTTAATGAAATAGGTGGAATCATATATGGAATAGTAAGAGGTGCATTAATTGTTTGTGTATGTATTTTATTGATGGGAGTATATACTAAAATAAATCCTGAAAGTACATTAAATAATAATATTCAAAATTCAAATCTAACTAAAATGTTATATGAAAATATTGTGAAATTTTAAAGAAAAAACGCAAATTTGTTGCGTTTTTTTAAAATGTTTGTTATACTATGAGCATAAATTTAGGAGTGATTATTTTGAAAAAGGAACAAATAGATAAAAGAAAAAATAAAAAGCACAGAAGAAGAAATAAAAAAACATGGAAAAAAGTATTATTAGTAATTTTTTTAATATTAATAATTCTAATAGGATGGTTTTCATATAAAACATATAAAAATGGCGGCGGATTAAGCGGAATGCTTGCAACAGCAGTAGGACATGATGAAAACACAAAGAAAAACTTGAAAGAAATAAAAGTATTAATATTAGGAGTAAGTACGGACTTGGATTCTGAATTAACAGATACAATAATGGTTGCATCATATAATCCAAACACACAGAAAGCTAATTTACTTTCAATACCAAGAGATACATTTACAGGAAAAAATAAAAGTAAAGCAACAGCATCACAAAAAATAAATTGTATATATAATATTTATAGAAATCCTAAAAAAACACTAGAAGCTGTAAATGAAATAACAGGTCTGGATATTGAATATTATGTGCTAGTAAGAACAGAAGCTTTAATAAAATTAGTAGATACAATAGGTGGAGTAGAATTTAATGTTCCTATGGATATGTATTATACAGATAAAACACAAAATTTAGTAATAGACTTAAAAGAAGGAACACAAATATTAGACGGAAATAAAGCAGAGCAATTATTACGTTTTAGACACAATAATGATGGAACATCATATCCGCCGGAATATGGAGATAATGATTTGGGAAGAATGAGAACACAAAGAGACTTTATATCGGCAACATTAAAACAAACATTAAAACCAAGTAATATATTTAAAATAGGTCAAATACTAGAAATAGCTAATGAAAATGTGGAAACTAATTTGGAACTTTCTTATGTAAAAGATTATGTTCCATATGCGGTTGAATTTAACACAGACAATTTGAAAACAGCAACACTACCAGGAACAACTCCGGATATGAAAGAAACTAACAATGTAAGTGTATTTGTAATGGACAAAGGAGCAACAGAAGAATTAATACAATCTATGTTTTATAGTGATTTGATAGAGACAGAAGATGAGAATACAAATACTACATCAAATAATACAGTATCTACAACAAACAGTAATACATCTTCAAAAATAAAAATTGAATTATTAAACGGAAGTGGAGATAAAACAAAACTTGAAAAAGCAAAGAAATTATTAGAAGATGCAGGATATGAAGTTAAAAAAACAGGAAATACAGGTGCTATATCAAAAACAATAATAACAAATAAAAAAGATGTAACAGATGAAAATTTGAAAGATATTAAAGAGACTTTAGGAGTAGGAAGTATTTCAACAAATAAATCAAGTACTAGTTTAGTAGATATAAGTATAGTTATCGGTAAGGATTTTTAAAATGGAAGTTGAAAGTTAGAAGTTGGAGGTTAGAGGTTAGAGGTTGGAAGTTAGAAAATGGAAATTTTATATATTCTAACTTACCAACTTCTAATTCACTAACCTCCATTTCTCTAACATCTAAATAGTTATTTTTTTCTATAATATTTTTTCTTCGTATCATTTTCAAACAATAATTTATATAAGAAAAACAAAATCCGCTTTTCACAGGGTACAGCAGGAATTTTTCTATTTGTGTATTTATGGACAGTGCTGGAATCCACGGTTTTTACGCGGATTCCATATGCACAGCCGCAATATGAACTGCATCTTTTCTGGTCTTGGAAAGCGGTTTTTCTGCATCATGACAGAGAGATGCTGAAGGAAAATATTCTAAATTGCATATTATTGATGCCGTATGGCGATTTATTGCCAGTTGCTTTAGGACAATAATAGGGAATCCT
>CAKPQY010000078.1 GCA_934179885.1 uncultured Clostridia bacterium | reverse complement strand
ATATATAGAGCTCTATATAAATGATATTTTTGTGTTACTATAACTACTTTCTTTGCTCCGAAAATTTCTTTTGCTCTATATATACTTTCATAAGAAGAAAAACCAGCATGGTCCATAAATATATCTTCTGAATCAACACCTTTTTCAATAGCAAAATTTTTCATTGTATTAACTTCATCATATTCAATTCTTCCATGGTCTCCACTCATCAAAATTTTAGAAGATACATTATTTTTATATAGTTCTATAGCTTCTAATAATCTATCTTCCAGCATAGGACTAGGTTTATCGCCCCATATTCCTGCTCCTAATACAATAATACAATCTATATCATTTAAATCAGAATAATTATTATTTTCAATAATTTGTTTTTGAGTAGATGCCTTCACATAGAAATTTATTGATAAAATTGTTAATATTATAATTATAAAAACTATTACTAAATACTTTATTATTTTCTTCATATTAAGCTACTCCTTTTTTATTATATCGACATTATAACATAAATTTTAATTATTTTATACAAAAAATTAAAATTTAGTGTAAAATAAAAATCCAGTAATTATTCAACTACTGGACTTTTCTTATCACATAATATTCTTTTCCTTTTACATATGCTTTTATTTTTCTATTAAATAATATTATTTGATTAATTTTATTTTAATATATTTTGATTTAATATTAAACTACTATATAAGAAAAGCACATCCTGATCTTTAAATTTAATATATTGGTCTAACAGTGTACTTGAAATATATCTAATATCTATTAATGTTATCTTACTATAATTTTCTACTAATAATGGAGCAATACTACTTCCAAAAGAATCTCTGAATAACAATAATTCTTTTTCAACATTTGCATTAGGATTTTCTATTGTAATTAATGGTGTAGCTCCAGATAAATAAATGTCATACTTATCTATCTTTGCTTTTTCATTATATATTTTGCCATATTCTTTTGTCTCTAAATTGTATGTTGTACAATTTTCAACTGTCTTATTTGTTAGAATATACATATTATCTGGTTGTACATTAATACCTAACTGACCATAATACGTTCCATAGAATTTTCCTACTTCTTTAATTTCATATTCAATTTCGTTAATGCTTAAATTCATATTGTTTTTTATTGTATTTACCACATTATTTAATTTTTCTTGTCTCCAATGTAAATCTGTTTTATAGTAATCTTCTAATGACAAATCATTTGAAATATCAATATAATTGAGTTCTCCTAATGTAGTGTTCATTATATTATATAATTCTTCATAATCCATTTTTAAATGGTCATCATTTTTTAAATAGTAATTTTTATCTGGAATTATAGAATAATAAACATTCATGTTTTGTAAATATTTTGTATATATTGCCTTAATTTTATCAGCTGATTTTTGTACATTATTTTTATTTAATGGATATTCTATTTTGTAAATTGCTCCATCTTTTTCAAATAATTTGTTATTATCTTTTTGACCAAAAATATATCTACTATTAAATGCTTTGATACTTCTAAAAACATCTCTTGTAACAAATTGATCTACTGAATATTTGTCAAAATTTTTTGCAAAATCACCATTAAATAATTTAGATATACTAATTTCAGGAAATTGAGATAATTTTCTTCTTTCTGCTATTGATATTTCTTTATCTTTGGCTATTATATTGGCTAAGAATACTACAAACAAAATTATTAAAAAGCCAACTGATACTATTACATTTTTTGTATTTTCTTGCATTCTTTTTCCTCCCTAAAACCTAAAGTATAAAAATGGATTAAATGAGCCATCTACAATATAACTAGTACATAGAATTAGTATTAATAATAAAAATATTGGTTCTATAAAATTACCTATTTTAGAAATTTTATTTGAGCATGCTATATTTTTTAAAATAGGTGTAGCACCTATTATTCCTATTATTATAACAACGAAATAGCTTTTAAAATAATATAGACTTTCTTGTGAAATAAGTGGAATATTATTAATGCCTATTAATCCTCCAATGTTTTGCATTATCTGAGAAATGCTTTCTCCATTAAATATAATAAAACTAATCATTACAATTAACAAAACATATATATGTAATAAAAATTTAGGTAATTTTTTTAGGTGTTTTTCTAAAAATACTTTTTCTACAATTAGTAATGTTCCAAAGAATAATCCCCAAAACACAAAATTCCAAGCAGCACCATGCCATAAACCAGTTAATAGCCAAACAATTAGAATATTTCTAAGCCATTTTAATTTGCTTACTCTGTTTCCTCCAAGTGGAATATATATATAGTCTCTAAACCATGAACTTAACGATATATGCCATCTTCTCCAAAAGTCTGTTATACTAGTTGCAGCATAAGGATAATTGAAGTTCTCTAAGAATTCAAATCCAAACATTTTTCCTAAACCAATTGCCATATCTGAGTAACCTGAAAAATCAAAGTAAATTTGTAACATTGCTGATATTGCATATAACCAGTAAAATAGAACACTAGAATCATTACTTGCTAAAAATATGTTATTTAGTTCTCCTAATACGTTGGCTATTAATACTTTTTTACCTAATCCTATAATAAATCTTCTAACTCCTAAAGCAAATTTTTCCATAGTGTATTCTCTGTTTTCTAACTGTTCTTCAATGGTGGTGTATCTTACAATAGGTCCTGCTATTAGTTGTGGGAATAATGAAACATACATTGCTAATTTAAGTATATTTTTTTGTACTTTTGCTTGTCCTCTATATACATCTACTATGTAACTAATCATTTGGAAGGTATAAAAAGAAATTCCAATTGGTAGAGCTACATATATAAAATCTATTTTATTTGTAAGAAACAAATTAATATTTTCTATTATAAAATTTATATATTTAAAGTATACTAGCAGTCCTACACTAATACAGATAAAAAGTGTTAAAAATAGTTTTGAGTATTTTTTATATTTATCTATTAAAAGGCCAAATATATAAGTACAAACAATTGAAAATGTCATTAAAATAACATATCTTGGTTCTCCATAAAAATAGAAAATAAAGGAAGATATTAGTAATACGATATTCTTCCATTTATTGGGTACTAAATAATAAATAGCTAATACTATTGGTAAAAAATAAAATAGAAATGTAATACTTGAAAATACCATTTGTTTTACTCCCCTCAGAACAAAAATGTTTTATTTATTAGAAAAGTCAGCATGACTTTCCTAATAAATTAAATAATATCGCTGAAAAATAAATATTAATCAGCGATATCAATTTTTTTAAAGGTCATAAAATTTTAATCATGTCCTTTTGTTCTTATTAATACATCTCTGGTGGTAATTCTATTTCTTCCGCTGTTTTTTCGTATTCTTGTCCTATATTTCCAGCTAATGTTTTAAATTTGTCATACATAGATTTCGCTTCTTTCTCATCTGACATTACAAGAAATATAATATCTCCACTACTTGTTGCATAAACTTTTTCTGCTGTAACACAAATCCATTTACTTTGGTCTACATTTTCTGACATTAGTTTTGCTATTTGGTTTGCATCTACACCTTCTTTTACTTTTGCAAGTACCATAGAATATGCTTGTGATGTTATCATTGGTTCTGATACTACTAAATATTCTATGTCATTTGCATTTTCTAGTCCTGTAACCATTTTTACAGTCATGTCATCTGTAGTATCTATAGTTTGAGTTTGAAGACTTGGTAAAACATTGTCTCCTTGTCCTTCATATATTTTATCAACCAATGCTGATAAATCTTTTGCGCTATTAATTGAGTCTAAGTTTGTTTTTGTTTTTGCGTTTAGGGATATTACTATTCCTACAATTGCTACTATAGCAATAATAACAGCTAGTGCAATTAATATTTTTGTTGTTTTTTCCATTTTTCATCCTCTTCCTTTCTTATTTTTTATTCTAAAGTAATTATACTATAGCTTATTTTATATTTCAACTATTTATTGTTCTTTTTTCTTTGTTAAATTTTTCTTCATTTTTAAAACTAAAAAAAACACGCTACATAGTATTTTTTATTTTTCAATCAAATACTTTTAAAACTGTATATCAATTTTAAATTATGCTTCGTATAATATATAAATGTCGAATGAAAGGAGGATATGTAAAATTTGGATGTAAAAGATAAAAAAATTGGATTTGTTTTAACAGGTTCTTTTTGTACATTTAGTAAAACAATTCCTAAAATAAAAGAATTAATAAAAATGGGTTCTGAAGTTATTCCAATAATGTCATTTAACGCTTATAATTCTGACACTAAATTTGGGCACGCTCAGGATTTTATAAATGAAATTGAGGAAATTACAGGAAAAGAAATTATTCATACAATTCAAGATGCTGAACCAATTGGTCCTAAAAAATTAACTGATATTATGGTGGTTGCTCCTTGTTCTGGAAATACTATGTCAAAATTGGCTTATGATATTATTGATACACCTGCTTGTATGGCGGTTAAGTCACATTTAAGAAATAATTTGCCTGTTGTTATAGCACCTTCAACTAATAATGGTTTAAGCCGGTAATGCTCCAAGTGTTGCTGCTCTACTTAATAGAAAAAATTATTATTTTGTTCCTTTTAGACAAGATAATCCTATTACAAAACCACGTTCTATTGTTTTTGACCCTGAATACATTATTAAAACTATCAAGTTTGCTTTAGATGGTGAGCAAATTCAGCCTATATTGCTCTAGTGAAATAGAGGTTAGAAGCTAGAAGTTAGAATCTCTAACCTCCATTTTCCAACCTCTGACTTCTAACATCAAAAAATAAAATATTATTCATTATAACTTTCA
>CAKPQY010000077.1 GCA_934179885.1 uncultured Clostridia bacterium | reverse complement strand
GATGAATGGATATTAATTATTAATAAACCTGCTGGTGTTGCAGTTCATCCTTCAATTTTGCACTATTCAGATTCTTTGTGTAATGGAGTTAGATTTTATTTTGATACTATTAGACTAAAGAAAAAAATTAGACCTGTGAATAGACTTGATTTAAACACTTCTGGTTTAGTCGTTTTTGCTAAATGTGAATATATCCAAGAATGTTTGATTTCTCAAATGAAAGATAATATCTTCAAAAAAGAATATTTAGCTTTTTGTGAAGGACTTTTTAAAAACAAGACTGGTACTATTGATTTACCTATTGCTAGAAAAAATAATAGTATTATTGAAAGGTGCGTTTCTGATAATGGTCAACCTTCTGTTACTCATTATGAAGTTTTAAAAGAATTTGATAATTATAGTTTGGTTAAATGTATATTAGAAACTGGTAGAACTCATCAAATTAGGGTTCATATGTCTGCTGTTGGGCATCCTTTAATTGGTGATTCTTTATATGGTTCTATTTCTGATTTTATTGATAGACAGGCTTTGCATTGCTATAAATTGCAATTTGTACATCCTATTACTAAAAAGTGTATGGATTTTTGTGGTGAATTACCACTAGATTTTAAAAAATTAGAAGAGTAAATCTGTAAGCCGGGTTCTGTCGTTTAAAATAGTCATTTATCTAGGATATATATTGCTATATATCTCAAGCCACGCAATTCAAGAAGGTGCCGAGCAGGCTTAATCTTCTTTGTTAGGTGTTGCTCCAGATGGGGTTTACACAGCCCTCTATGTCACCATAAAGGCGGTGAGCTCTTACCTCGCCTTTTCACCCTTACCCTTAATGGGCGGTTATTTTCTGTTGTACTTTCCTTAGGGTCGCCCCCACTAGACGTTATCTAGCATCATTGCTCTATGGAGCCCGGACTTTCCTCTCGTAGTTCCTTTCGGAATTTACCAGCGACTATTCAATTTACTCTATTTGAGATTATATCATATATTTTGTAATTCTTCTAGTAGATTTTTATATTTTATTAAAAAAACTTCTTTATCTTTTAGTGTAATGGCATTTTGTAGTTCATTTATCATTACATTTGCTTTATTTATTATATTGTACTGACTTCCACTTTCTTTGTTATCTATACTTGTAACAAGCTTTGAAAATTCCTGTATTGCAGTATTAATATTATCCGAAATTGTACTCCATTCTTCCTTTTCCAAAATGCTGTATGCTTTAAATATATTATTCTTAATTTTTATTAATGCTTTTTCCTTTTCGTCATCTGTACAATTTTCTACAAATTTTGGCAAATAATCATATAAAATTGATAATTCCTTTAAAGTATTCTCTTTGTTTTCTTCTTTTACTGCTTTTGTCAAATTATCATATTCTTTATTAAAATTTGAAACATCCTGCTGATTTACTGAAGTTTGATATAAATCAAGAGTCATTGGATATAAGGATGTATATATTTTCTCAACATCATTTTTTATTTGTTTCCAATCAATTTCGTCGTCTTTTGTTAGCACACCTACTTCTTCTAATTTATATTTTTTATTTTCTTCTGTTGAACTCGACTCTTCTGAATTTTCTGATTTTTCGGAGTTGCTTTTTCCATTACCAGTAGATTTTTGGCTTGAACTTGATGATTGACTTTCATTTTTTTCTTTTTTTATTTCACTTGAAGAAATTTTATAATTTTCAAAGCTTATATTATTTAATTGATTAAATAAATTTTGAAATTCACTTTCTAAACGTTTTACTTCTGCTAAGGCTTTTTCTCCTATATTTTTATCTGAACTATTTTTACCAGAAACTTTATAAATAAAAAATCCTGATAGTAAAATAATTAATATTAAAGCTATATATGCAATTTTAGTGTATTTTTTCAAAATATAACCTCCACCATAAATCAAATTTTCTTTATTTTTATTATTATCAATTTTGTTTAAACTATTCTAAATTTATTTTTTAGGTATATTTTAAAAATTTAATAATATAATAATTAATAATGAATACATAAAATGGGAGAAAATTATGGTTTCTGTTAATTTATATAGTACAAATTCAAAAGAATTAGAAAGGTTTTTAGGTTCTTTTTATAATTCTTCTTTTAATATAAATAATGATTTAAATTGGGAGCATAAATACGAAAATCCAATTGAACTTACTGAAATAATTGGTGCTTTTGTGGATAATTTTGAAGATTTTAAAATTACTATGTGGGTTTCTTTGGATAAGGGTGTATATATTCATGTAACTAAGGATAATGGTGATGGTTTAATTAAATATTTGTATGAAAGATATCCTTATTAAAAAAAGGATAAAAGATGGTCCTGTACAAGGCTTCTGGACTCTTTTATCCCTTTTTTCTTTATTCTTCTGTTTCTAAATGTTCTACAGTTTCATCATGATTTTCATCAACATCAGACTCTACTGAAACAGTTTTCTCTAGATCTGATTTTTCTTCTTGTTTAGTACCACATTTTGGACAGAATTGTACATCTTTTTCTATTTCTGTATAACAATTTGGGCATTGTCTTTTATCTTTTAATTCTAAGCATTCTTTTAAAATTGAATCTATTTCATCACTTAAGCAATCTATTTTTGTACATTGTTCTTCTAATTCATTAGAAATGTCCTGTTTTTCTTCTCTTACATGATTTTCATAAACTTTCTTTCCGATTTCTTCATATATATCATTAATTTCAGATTTTAATTCTCCCATTTTCATTCTAAGTTTAGCTTCTTTTGCTAATTTTCCTGTTTTATCAGCTGTTACTTTGCATGCTTCACTTGCTCTTTTTCCTAATTTATTTAAAAAATCCATATATATTCCTCCCTCAATTGTGTCAAAAGGGACGCCCTTTTTTGACACGTTTTTATTATCAATATTATTCCATATATTTTTATATTTTATTCCATTTTTTTATCTCTTGTCATTAAGTTTTTTACTGCTTCTTTTGGATCTAAGTTTTCATATAAAACTTTATATACTGTTTCTACAATAGGCATTTCTATATTATGTAATTTTCCAAGTTCATAAGCAACTTCAATATTGTCTATGCTTTCAATTACCATTCCAACTTCTTTTTTTGTATCTTCAAGTGACATTCCTTGTCCTATTAAAAATCCTGCTTTTCTATTTCTACTATGTTCACTTAGGCATGTTACTATTAAATCTCCAAGCCCACTTAGTCCATAAAATGTTTCTTCTTTTCCGCCTAATTCTACACCTAATCTTGTGATTTCTTTTAGTCCTCTTGTTATTAACGCTGCAAAACTGTTATCTCCAAGACCTATTCCTGCTGCTACACCTGCGCAAAATGCTATTATATTTTTTAATGCTCCGCCTAATTCTACTCCTTTTACATCATTTGATGTATATATTCTCATTTTTTCTGACATGAATGTGTCTTGTACTAATTTTAATATATTTTGATGTTCAGATGCTATTACTAACGCTGTTGGTATCGCTGCAGATACTTCTTCTGCATGGCTTGGTCCTGATAATACTCCAACTTTAGCTTCAGGCATTTCATCTAGTATAACTTCATCTAACGTTTCTAATGTTTCTTTTTCAAAACCTTTTCCACATATGATAATTGGCTTATTTCCAACATATTGTTTATATTGTTTAAATGTGCTTCTTGTGAATTTTGAAGGTGTAACATGTAAAATAAGTTCACTATCATTTATTACTTCTTCAAAATCTGTTGAGCAAGATATATTTTCAGGTAAAACTAATCCTGGTAAAAATTTGCATCTTTTTTCATTATTTATGATGTCTCTTTCTTCTTCCATAAAAGACCATATTCTTACATCGTTTCCTACACTTGCTAAATGTACAGCTAATGCAACTCCCCAGCTTCCACTTCCTATTATAGCTATATTTTTCATATAAAATTTCATTCCTTTCTCACTTTGTTTCTTTTGTTATAATTCAACTTCTGATATAAGACATCAGCTTTCTAACATCTAACATCCAACTTCTAACTTCCAATTTTCAGCATCTAGTCTTTCTTACTAAAACTCAATTTATTTTCAGTTCCATTTAAAATTCTTTTTATATTCTCTCTATGATTATATAAAACAATTATTGCTAATATTACACTATATATAAAATAAACATTTCAGCTTTTACCTTCTGTTAATACTGTATAATGTTCATTTATAAATAATGTTAAAACTGGAAATAAAATTGCTGCCGCACAAGAACCTAAAGAAACCATTTTAGTTAAAGCCATTAAAACTAATGCAAATACTAAACAAATTAATCCTATTTGCCAGTTACTCATAAGTAATACTCCTAAAGATGTTGCAACACCTTTTCCTCCTTTAAATCCAAAAAATACTGGGAAAGTATGTCCTAATACAACTGCAATACCTGCAATTTGTAAAAGTAATTCTCTGTCTAAATTTTTAACAATATTTCCTATAATCATTGCTATTCCTATTGAAACTACTCCTTTTAAAATGTCACATACTAAAGTGATTGCTGCTGCTTTTTTTCCTACAGAACGCAACATATTTGTCGTTCCAGCGTTTCCACTTCCTTTTTCTCTTACATCAAATCCTGCCACTTTTTTACTAATTATAATTGAAAAATTTATACTTCCTATTAAATACGCAATTATTGCTACAATAATATAACTTGCCATATTTATACCTCTCTTTCATTTTTCTCTCTTGCTATAATTCTTACTGGTGTTCCTTCTAATCCAAATTCTTTTCTTATTTGATTTACTAAATATCTTTGATAAGAAAAATGGAATAATTCTTTTTTATTAACAAATATAACAAATGTTGGTGGTTTTGTTGAAGCTTGTGTTC
>CAKPQY010000076.1 GCA_934179885.1 uncultured Clostridia bacterium | reverse complement strand
TAGTAATATTTATCAAACTCTTTTATCAATGGATTCAGACTTTAGAAAATTATTTAAAATTAAAGTTGAATTTGAAGATGACGCACCATTTAATAAAGAAAATGCAAATAAATTAGCTCAAATTATTCATGGTTTCTGTGAATCAGAAGAATTACCACACTTAGATAAAGGGGCTATGGCAAAACTTATAGAATATGCATCTAAACTTGCTGGAAGTCATAAAAAATTATCTACTAGATTTAATGATTTAATACAAATAACTGGTGAAGCTGCTACTTGGGCTAAAATTGCAAAATCTAAAGTAGTTACAGCTGATTTTATAGATAAGGCATTAGCTGAGAGAATTGAAAGAGTTAAAAAATTTGATTCTAAATATATGGAAATGATAAGAGATAATTCATTATTGATAGATACAAGTGGTTTTAAAGTAGGAACATTAAATGGTTTAACTGTTATGACAATTGGTGATTATTCTTTTGGAAAACCTGCTAAAATAACAGTTAACACATATACTGGAAAAAATGGAATTGTTAATATTGAAAGAGAAGTTGAACTTTCTGGTTCTACACATTCAAAAGGTGTATTAATTTTAACTGGATATTTAGGTGAAATGTTTGCACAAGATATTCCTTTATGTTTAACAGCAAGTATTTGTTTTGAACAATTGTATAATGGAGTAGATGGTGATAGTGCATCAAGTACAGAGCTTTATGGATTACTTTCTAGCCTATCTGAAATACCTATAAATCAAGCAATTGCTGTTACTGGTTCTGTAAATCAAAAAGGACAAATACAACCTATTGGTGGTGTTAATGAAAAAATTGAAGGATATTTCCAAATTTGTAAAATGCGTGGATTAACTGGTGAGCATGGTGTTATGATACCTGTTCAAAATGTTGATAATTTACAATTATCTGATGAAATTGTAGACGCTGTTAAAAATGGATTATTCCATATCTACGCTGTTTCTACAATTGAGGAAGGTATTGAAGTTTTAACTGGTGTTCCTGCAGGTAAAAAGGATAAAAATGGTCACTTCCCTGCTGGTACTGTTAATTATCTAGTTTATGAAAAATTAAAAAAATATGCTAAAGTTAGTGAAAATTTAAAATAGAAAAAAGGGATTTAGAGTATAGCATTCTAAATCCTCTTTTTTTAAAATATATTTTTTAATTTTAATGCAGTTTTATCTTTAATATGTTCCAAAATATATACGCTTTTATCAAGTTCAGGAACCGCTTCTGAATACTCTTCCTGTTCTATATATCCTCTCAATCCAGTAAGTTCTGTCTTCACTTTTTCCAATTCGTCATGTTCAATATAATAAGCTAATTTTTCATGTCTTATATTCCACTTTTCATATATTTCATCAACTTTTTCTTTAGCAATATTTGCATCAATTTCATCTTCATCTTTTATTAACTCTTCTCTTAATTTTTCCAAACTTTGTGTAGCTTCCTTAACAGATTCATTTGTGTAATTTTCAGTAAAAGCATTTCCTACAAAAATAAGAACTACAATAATTATAGAAATTATTAATTCTTTAGTCATAAACTCCTCCCATAATATTTTAAGGACTGTCCCTTTTGCCCTCCAAAAAGGAATTTAAAGGAACGTCCCTAAATCCCTTTTTTCTGGCAAAAAATTTGCCCTTTTCCAACATAAGTAACAACAAGTGCTTCTTCTGGCTTCATTTTAAATTTTTCGACTTGCTTTTTTAGCCACTCTCTATTTTTTCCTAAAGCTCTTAAATTATCATCCATAATTTTTCCATCAATAACTAAATCATATGGAATTCCTTCATATTCAGGAACTATATTAAAGTCTTCTGGAATTGTATTTCTTTTTTCTGGTTTTTGTATTACTGTAACTTGTCCGTTTGTTTCTAAAATTGCATATTCTACGTCTCCTAAATTAACAACATTATTTCCTCTTAACCTTTCTTCTAATTCATTTATTGTAAATCTTTCTCTTTTTAAAGCCTTTTCGTCAATTTTTCCTCTATATATTAAAATAGTAGGTTTTCCACAAATAATCTCTCTGGCTTTTATGCTTTTCATATTTATAATTGAAATAATTAAATGCATTACTAATAATCCTAGTATTGATATTATTCCATTTGATATTGGAATTCCTGGGTCTGTCATTGGAATTGATGCTAAGTCTGCTATCATTATTGCTATTGCAAGTTCAAATGGTTGAAGTTGTCCTATTTCTCTTTTTCCCATTAACCTCATAACAATTAATACAAATATGTATATCAGTATTGACCTAAAAAAAGTAATTAACATATGAAAAACCTCTTTAAATTTAAATTTTTATTTTATTTTTTACAAAAATTAACTTTTCTATACTTATATTTTTGAATATTATTTTAAAATTCGTGAATAATAATTTTAGAGCCTTGAAAAGCAAATTTAATTTTACATTAAAATTTTCGAAATCTAAGGAGGTTTTCTATATGGCAAATTCACAATCAAAAAGTGAAAATGGTACTTCTACAGTATGGCAAATAGTTGGAAGATTAATTGCTGCTGCTGTTGTGTTAGCCATCACTGCATTTTTTACACCTGGATTTTCTATTAACAATATTTGGACTTTAATTATAGCAGCTGTTGTTTTAACAGTTATAGATTATTTAGTTACGAAGTTTACAGGTCTACATGCAAGCCCATTTGGTAAAGGCTTTGTAGGTTTTGCATTAGCCGCTATTACTTTATATGTTACTCAGTTTTTTGTAGCTGGATATTCTATCTCATGGATTGCTGCTATCATTGGTGCATTAATCTATGGTGTTGTTGATTACTTTATACCTGGAAATCAACAAATGTAAGAAAAGAGGGATTAAGTGTTCAGCACTCAAAATCCCTCTTTAAAATTTAAAATTAATTTATTATTTATTTTTGTCTTTCCCAATATTTTTCATACAATTCTTTAGCAGTTTTCGGACTATCTACACCTTCTTTATTCTTAACAGGTGCAAAATCATCTTCCCTTTTTCCCCTTAAAATTGCAATATCATCAAATAACTCAAAACTATCAAAAATGAAAGCTTCAAATTTATACGAATTTGGCTCATCTGGTATAACTTCTTTGTCTTCTTCGTCTATGTAAGAATTTTACATAAAAGCACTAGGATAAATTAAAGGTTCTTTACTTATTTTTTCTACTGCATCTATTGTAAATAGATTACACATAATATGTGATTCACCATATTTAAGTTCTCCATTGTTGTCAACTTCTTCAGCCATTTCTTCTGGCAATTCTGAATATTCTATAACTTTTGGATGCCCATTCATTTTGCAAAATACTCCAACTCTTTCATGTGGATTTGCTTTTACTACTGACTTTGATGCTATCTCTACTTTTTTATCAATTGCCAGTCCAAGTAGTGTTGTATCTGCCATTTTTAATATAGCGTTATCTACTCCACCTATAAATATCCATTTAACTCCACGTTCTTTCATATCTGAAAGCATTCCTGTTTTTCTTAAAGATGAAAATACTCCTCCGTTTCCATCAGAAGCTTCTTTTATTTTTAAGTCTTTTCCAATAAGCATTTTTCCTTCTGTATTTACTAAAGGCATTTCACCTTGTTCAAATAACATTACATTGTTTTTGTCATATCCAAAATAATTATTTTTTTCTAAAAATTCTTGTGTTTGATCATTGTTTTCTCTACTTGTCATTATATACCAAGGAATAATTGTGTTGTATTTCTTATTTGCATCTTTTAAGTTTTCAGCTAATATTTCAAATAAATATTTTCCTTTTCCATATACATCTAATTTAAATGTTCCTTTTGGTCCTGTGTGTCCAAGTCTTGTTCCCTGACCTCCTGCCATTGTAACAACAGCATAATTTCCACTAACAATTACTCTTTCTCCTAATTCGTCAAGTCTTTCTTTTTCATTTTTTGTTAATTTTTCTTTGTCTAAATATTCTATTGCCTCTATTTTATTTTCTTTTATTTCTATTTCTTTTTTTGTATTTTCATATAATTCCATTATTTGATGAAAATCTATATTATTTATTTGTTCTATTAATTCTTGTTTTTGTTTTTCTTCTAATTTATTTAGTAGTTTTATTATATGCTCTTGATTATATGTTTTTAGCAATTGTACTACTTCTTCGTCTTTATCCATTAGCTACATCCTTTCTTTATTATTTACTTTAATAAATAATAAGCTTCTATATTTAATATTATATTTTATTCATGTTATTATTTTTTGTATACAAATTCACATGTTGCTATTTTAACATATTTTTATAAATTTGGCAATTTTTTTTGAAAACTTGTCATATCCTTTTTAAATACGCAATATAAATTAATTAAAGTTATGTGGTACAAACATTTTCATTTTCTAATCTATTTCGTACAAAAAGAATCCGCCAAGCTACCTTTGGTAAAACTTTTATTTTATCTCATTTTACAAATTCAAAGAACAAAAGGGGCATGATTAAACTTCCATGACCTTTTAGAAAAAAATTACATGCCCCGTCTTTGTTCGTCCGCCAAAATTGCAAAGCAATTTTGTGTGGAATGTATTTATATTATAGGAAGTTCAAAGAACTTTCCTATAATATAATAAAAGTGTTCCCAAACGCATGGCTTCTCTACAAAAAAGATTAGTAACTTAAAAGGGAGGTATATAGATGGAAAGTTCAAATTTATATCAGGACATAGCAAAAAGAACTGATGGTGATATTTACGTAGGTGTTGTTGGTCCTGTACGTACTGGTAAATCTACTTTTATTAAGAATTTTATGGATTTACTTGTAATTCCAAATATTGATAATGAATACAAAAAGGAAAGAGCAAAAGATGAATTGCCACAAAGTGCTGGTGGTAGGACTATAATGACAACAGA